>JAEYYL010000199.1 GCA_023430825.1 Verrucomicrobiota bacterium
CACCCCGTCTTGGGCCGGCCGCCGGCGGCCACGCCCTCCTTCGCCGCGTGCGGCACGCATATCAACCGGCCCGTCGCCCGCCGTCACGGATCGATCGCACCGCCCGCGCCACGACCGCCACCAACACCACCGTCCCGCCGAACAACGCGAAAGCCGACGGCTTCTCCCCCAACGCCAGCAGCACCCACAACGGATTCAGGATCGGCTCGATCACCGGCACGAGCACCGCTTCGAGCGCCGTCACCTGCTTGATCGCCCGCGCATACAACCAATAGGACACCCCGAGCTGCACCACGCCGAGCGCGACCAGCGCCGCCCACCCGGTCGCGCTCAACGCCGGCGCCTCCACGATCCACGGCAGCCCGATCGCAAACGCGAGCAGGTTGCCCAGGATGATCGACTCCACCGGCGAGCCATCCTTCTGCCGCCGCAACGCAATCGTCATCGCCGCGAAAAACACCCCGCTCAGGATCGCCACGGTGTTGCCCAGCATCGCCGTCAGCTCGAGCCCGTCCGCGAAAAACAGCGTCATCCCCGCGAGCACCGCCGCAATCGTCAGCCAGTCCGCCCGCGTCGCCCGCTCGCCGAGAAACCACGCGCCGAACAGCGCGACCCATACCGGCGCCGTGTATTGGAGCAGGATCGCATTCGCCGCGGTCGTCAGCTTCGTGGCCGTGCAAAACGAGATCGTGCACGCCGCGTAGCCGACCGCCCCGATCACCTGCGCCCGCGAAAAATGAAACCGCAGCCCGCGGCACGTCGCCATCAGGAACAGCGCCGCGATGAAACCCCGCGCCCCCGCCACCGCCAGCGGCGGCCACTCCACCGCCTTGATCAACAACCCGCCCAGGCTCCAGCACAACGCCGCAACCGTCAGCAGACCCAGAGCGCGCGTGTGAGCGGGATTTTTCACGAGAGCAGACCATCCTTGGGCCGCACCTCCCATCCCCGCCAGCCGTTTTCCGCGCGCGCGGACGCCGCTCCGCACCCGTTCATGTAAGGACAATGCACGCAGTGTGATTGCCAAGATCTGCACGGTCGCCTCCGGCTCCCGGGCGTAGGTTCACCCGTTCATCCAACCGGAGGGCCTCATGAAATCATCCCGAGCCAGTCCACCGCCCGCGACGCCCGACTCCGATCGGGCCCGGCGAAACCCGCTCCGCCCCACCGTGCCCCGGCGCTGGGCGTGGCACTACCGCGCGCTGCTCCACCTCCGCGACACCCTGCAGCGCGAACGCGATGAACACGCCAGCGCCATACGCCGGCCGCTCGACCCCGGCGGCGAGGACCTCGTCGACGTCGCCAACGACCGATATGAACGCGACACCCTCCTGGCGGAAATCCGCTTGGAGAACGCCGAACTCGCCGAGGTCGAGGCCGCCCTCGACCGCATCCGCCGGCGCACCTACGGCCGCTGTGAAATCACCGGTCGGCCGATTTCCGCCGCTCGCCTGCGCGCCATCCCGTGGACGCGGCTCTCCCGCGTCGCCGCGCTGCACCTGAAGGAACGCCTCCAACGCTGACGCCCCGCGCCCGCCCGAGCACGCGACGTCCGCTCAACCCGCGTGCCGTCCGCGCGTATGCTCGCGCGCCACGCGCGCGGCCGCCGTGACATCCATCTTCCGTCCGGCTTGCCCGCGTCCCGGATGCTTCGTCGCCTCCCGGCCGACCAAGCTCCGGGCGGGCGCGGCCGGATAAACCGCCCCATGCGCGACCGGCACGGCCGGCAGGCTCGTGCCGGCGAGGAACGTTGTATCCGTTTTCATGATTCACCTCCCGTTTCGGACGACCTCAGGCCGTCGCCAGCGCAACCGCGACCGCGGCCGCCGAGGGCACGCGAAACCCGCGCGCGGCCAGCCCCTCGAGCGTCTGTTCGAAGATCACATCGGACTCCTCCGCCGCATCGATCGTGAGCAGAAGCTTCCGCCGGCGATAGTAGTCCACCACCGGCGCGATCGCCGCCGCGTGGACCTCCAGCCGCGCACGGATCGCCGACGGCTCGTCATCCCGCCGCTGCAACAGCGGCGCGCCACAGAGGTCGCACACCCCGCAGGTGCGCGGCGGGCGGCTGACCAGGTGATAAAGCGCGTGACAGTTGCCGCACATCCGGCGACCCGCGATGCGTCCCGCCAATTCCATCGCCGGCAGGTCGTAGTGGATGACCGCATCGAGCTGCACCCGCTCCGCCGCGAGCAGGCCGTCGAGGGCCACCGCCTGCGCCAGCGTCCGCGGAAATCCATCGAGCAGAAATCCGGCCGGGCAGCGCAGGCACGCGCGGCGGTCGCGCATGATCGAGAGCACGACGTCGTCCGGCACGAGCCGCCCGCTCTGCATCAACTCCTGCGCATCCGCCATCGCCGTATCCAAAGTCGAAGCACGCTCCCGGGCCGCCCGGAAGATATCGCCCGTCGAGAGCGGACACGCGCCGAGCGCTGCGGTGAGCAGCGCGGTCTGGGTGCCTTTGCCCACGCCGGGAGGGCCGAGCAATACCAGATGCCACGTCCGGTCCGAAACCACCGGCGGCTGCAGGCAATGAAACTGGTCGCCCTGCAACCAGGTCGTTTGATCGCGAAGGAGGCTCATGGTGAAACCTCGTCCCATTCCGCGCGCGCGCTCCGTCGATTTTGCCAAATGCCGCGCAGTTCTTGGCCTCGCGATCGCCTCACGTCCGCGTCGTGGGTCACCTCACGGCGACGGAAACTTCGCCAGCCCGATCATCACCTGCTCGACCTCGAGCGCCGCCCGCGCGCCTGCGGTGGCCAGCCGCGCCCGCAGCGCTTCGTGCTCGCCGCGCGACGGATCGGCCGGATGTCCGGCCGGCAAGCGACTTGTCTCCACCGCCGGTGCAGCGTCCGAAATTCGCGGCGGCCTGGGGTCCTGCGACGGTGTTTGGTCGTTCGCCATGCCGCAGTCTCGTCCCGGCGCGCCGCGCCGGCCACGCGCCGATTGCCGATTGCTGCGCGCATTTTGGCCAGCTCGCGCGCGCCGTTTTACTTTCGTCCTTCCCGCAGTATTCTGCCCGCAGCGCCGGAGACGCAGGCCGGCATTTCGCCGACCCGCCTCGCGGCCAGCCAGCAGCCACGCTCAAACAGGAGGACGTATGGCCACGAATAAACTGAAAGCGTTCCTCGATCGCGAAGGCGTCAAATACATCGCGATCCAGCACTCGCCCGCCTTCACCGCCGCGGAAGTCGCCGACTCCGCCCACGTCGCGGCGCGGGATTTCGCCAAGACCGTCATCGTGAAAATCGACGGCGTGCCCGCCATGCTCGTGCTCCCCGCCACACGGCGGCTGTTGATTCACGAACTCCGCGAGATGTTCGAGTCGGAAAACGTGAAACTCGCCACGGAATCCGAACTGCGCGCCTGGTTCCCCGACTGCGAACTCGGCGCGATGCCACCCCTCGGTCCGCTCTACGGCATGAAGGTCTATGTCGCCGCCAGCCTCGCCCACGAACCCGAGATCGCGTTCAACGCCGGCACCCACACCGAAGTCGTCAAACTCGCCTACGAGGAGTTCGATCGCCTCGTCCGCCCCCTCGTCCTCGACCTCGTCACCACCTGATCCCCATCGAGCTCACGCGCTCGCGCCGCCGCCCAGCGCCGCGAGCATCGTGCGCACCGGCGCGGCGGTCTTCCCGCGCTGCCACGCCACGAGCAGTTCCCACTTCACGGCGGCGTCGCGCAAAACGAGAAACGCCACGCCGGGCGCATGCGTGCGCGTCGCATACTCCGGCAAAAGCCCCACCGCGCCTTCGCTCACGACCATCGCCATGCCATGGGTCAGGCTGTCCGCATCCGCCACGAAACGCGCACGGAATCCTGCACGCCGACAGATCTGCGTCACCCAGCGGTTGTGCCCGGGCAAATCGCTTTCCGCCGCGCCGATGAACAACTCTCCGCGCAAATCCGCCAGCCGCACGGAGGTCGCGCCCGCCAGCGGATGACTCGCCGGCACCGCCGCGAATACCCGTAAAAACGCCACCCGCCGCACATAAAATTCCCGCGCCAGAAACGCCCCCGCGCTGCCCACCAGCGCGAGATCGATCTCGCCCTTGCGCAACGCCGCGATCTGTTCGCCCGGCGACAGGTCCAGCAGCTTCACCTTCACCTCCGGATGCTCGCGCCGGAGCACCGTCAGCGCCGGGTTCAGATAATCCGGCGCCGCCGACATCAAGTAACCCACGCGCAAACTCGCGCTCTGCCCGCGCGCCAACCGCCGCACTTCCCCGAGCGCCGTCTCCAACTCGGTCAACGCCGGACGCACCCTCGCCAGCAGCGCGTTGCCCGTCGCGGTCGGCGCCACCCCGGTGGAACTCCGCTCCAACACCCGCCCGCCCACCTCCTGCTCCAGCGCGTGCATCTGGCGCGTGAGCGTGGACTGCGACACCCGCAGCCGCTCCGCCGCCCGGTTCAGGCTGCCCAGTTCCGCCACGATGAAAAACGAACGCAGGAGATCGAGGTTCAAGCCGCCGACGTTATGCGCCGCGCGCATGACGGCAAGCCGTCCCGCGCAGTAGGCGGCCCGGCGCCGCGATGTTATCGTCACGGCATGAAATTCAACGCCCACCGTCGCCGCACGCTCCTCCGTTTCACCGCCGTCGCCGCTCTCCTCGCCACCGTCGGCACCTGGGTCGCCACCGGCGCGCACCTCGGCTGGACGCAGACGACGATCACCACGCTGCAACACGACGAGATCACCGGCATCGACTATCCCGTGCACCGCTCCGGCTTCGTCGCCGGCATCGAGGTGCTCGCCGTCGGCGCCGCCACCGCCGCCACGTTCGCCGCGGCGAGCTACCTCACCACCCGCCGCGCCGTCCGCGCCTGAACTTTCTCTCTCAACCACCCACTCCCTCACCATTATGAATATGACGACCACGCTCCGCTCTTCCCTCCAGTTCGCCGCCGCGCTCAGCGCCGCCGCTTTCACGTCGCACGCCGCGCCGCAGTCCTTCGATTTCAAGGACCCGAAGGGCGTGAACAACGTCCAGTTCCAGCTCGACGCCCCGCTCGAGTCGATCACCGGCACCGCCAACGGTATCAGCGGGACGGTTACATTCGACCGCGCCGCCCCCGCCACCGTCACCGGCCGCATCGTCGTCGACGCCGCGTCGCTCACCGTCGGCAATCCGCTGATGCGCGAGCATCTCCTCGGCTCCAACTGGCTCGATGTCGCGCAGCATCCCACGATCACGTTCGAAGCCGACAAGGTTGCCAACGTTCGCACGCAGGGCGCCCAGATCCTCGCCGACGTTTCCGGCCGACTCACGGTCAAGGGCGTTAGCAAGGACGTCACCGTGCCCGTCTCGTTCACCCACCTGCCCGACAAGCTCGGCGCGCGTCTCGGCGATGCGGCGTTGCAGGGCGACCTGCTGGTCCTCCGCGCCAACTTCGTGATCGACCGCAGCACGTTCGGCATCATGCCCGGCCAGGCCACCGACAAGGTCGCCGAGTCGATCCACCTCTCGCTCAGCATCGCCGGCGCCGCGCCGCGCAGCTGAGCCGCCTTTCCTCAACCCCCTCTCTCGCGGCCGTCACACCGGCCGCGAGACTCCGCCGTCTCTCCCGCCATGATCTCCTCCGTCACCGGCCTCCATCACCTGACCGCTATCGCCACCGACGCGCAGGCGAACATCGATTTCTACGCCGGCCTCCTCGGCCTGCGGCTCGTCAAGAAAACCGTGAACTTCGACGACCCGTCCGCGTATCATCTCTATTACGGCGACGCCTCCGGCAGCCCCGGCAGCATCGTCACGTTTTTCTACTGGCCCGGCGCGTCGCGCGGCCAGGTCGGCGCCGGGCAAGTCAGCGCCATCACCTTGTCCGCACCCGCGTCCTCGCTCGATTTCTGGCAGGCCCGCCTCGCGCGTCACCGCGTTTCGTCCGCGCGCCGCTCGCGTTTCGGGGAAGACGTGCTCGCCTTCACCGATCCCGACGGGATTCCGGTCGAGATCGTCGCGGTGAACGACGACGCCCGCCGCGGCTGGACCGGCGCGGGCATCGCCGCCGCCCACGCGCTGCGCGGACTACACACGGTCGAACTCACGGTCCGCGACGCTGCGCCGACCGAGGCGCTGCTCACCGGACTCATGGGTTTCGCACTCGTTCGCCGCGAAGGCCATCGCGCGCGTTTCGCGGCGGCTAACGCCAGCTCCACCTCCGGCGGCTTCGTCGACGTGATCGGCGACGCCCACGCGCCGCGCGGCACACCGGGCGCGGGCACGATTCATCACATCGCCTATCGCGTCGCGACCGACGAAGCCGAGCTGGCCATGCAGGAGCGGCTCACCGGCGCCGGTTATCACGTTTCCGACGTGCGCGACCGCGACTACTTTCGCTCGATCTACTATCGCGAGCGCGGCGGCATCCTGTTCGAGATCGCCACCGACGCGCCGGGTTTCGCCATCGACGAGCCCGCGGAGTCGCTCGGCCACACCTTGCAGTTGCCGCGGCAGTTTCGGCCTGTTCGCACCCGCATCGAAGCGTTGCTGCCGCCGTTGCAACCGGCGCGTCAGTTTGCGTAACCGAGCCCGGCGCGCGCTGTCCGTCCTTCGATCCATCCCATCCCTCCTGTAATCCACCCAACCCATCCTCTCCTCATGAGCACTCGCATCAAAATCGTTTTCTACAGTCTTTACGGTCACGTTTATCGTCTCGCCGAAGCCATCGCGGCCGGCGCGCGCGAGGTGCCCGGCACCGAGGTCGAACTCCTGCAAGTCGCCGAAACGCTTCCGCGCGAGGTGCTGGAAAAGATGGGCGCGGTCGACGCGAAGGCGGCGTTCGCTCACGTGCCCGTCGCCGACCCGAAGAAGCTGGCCGAGGCCGACGCGATTCTCTTCGGCAGCGGCACGCGCTTCGGCAGCGCGACCGCGCAGATGCAGGCGTTCTTCGACGCGACCGGCGGACACTGGAACAGCGGCGCGCTCGTCGGCAAAGCCGGCGGCGTGTTCACCTCGTCGGCGAGCCAGCACGGCGGCCAGGAGACGACCTTGATCAGCATGCAGACGTTTCTGTTTCATCAGGGCATGGTTGTCGTCGGCGTCCCGTATGCCGCGCAGGAATTGCTCAACATGAAGGAAATCACCGGCGGCACGCCCTATGGCGCGACCACCATCACGGACGCGCAAGGCCAGCGGCTGCCCAGCGAAAACGAACTCGCCATCGCGCGCTTCCAAGGCCGGCACACCGCGCAAATCGCCGCGAAACTCGCGCGCGCCTGATCCAGATAAACTGACGCTCGAACCGCGGCGCCCTCGCCGCGCTTTGCTCAATCGCGGGGGCGAAAATCCTCGCGATCGGACTCAGGAAAGGACTTCGGGGGCGGCACCGGTTGCCCGGTAAACGCCGGAGCAGACTTGTCCTGCGGCGAGACGGCGATCGTCTCGCTGCGCTCCTTGCGCGCCGGTCGGCGCGAGAAAGCGCCGACCGCGAGTCCGACCACCGCACCGAGCAACGCCGCGATCTGGATCACGAGCGCCGCGGACATCGTGACTTCCCACCGTAGAAAACGAACCGTGACCGCGTCGGCGTTCTGCACGCTGAAGATCGCGACGACCACGAGAAGGAGGATGACGAAGATCCAGGAGAGTTTCATGAGAACGTGGGGCTGAGGCTGCCGATCCCCGCCACCATGGCCGTTCGGGCGGCTGACGCCCAGCTTCTTCGCCTCCCTTGACCCGAGAACACGCGGTCAGCGCCGCACCCCCCGCACCGCCGGCGTCGTGCGCGGCGCGATGACCGGGCGGGGCTTCCGATGCGACAACGCCGTTTGCCGCAAGCGGAGGACGGCGCCGCGATGGCGGACGTGGAGCTTGGTTCGGGCTTCGTTGCGCATGACAAGATAGCGAAACGCGGCGCAGACGTGCGTGAGCGAACGCACCGCGGCCCCGCTCTGCGCCGCGTTTCACTTCGCGCACGGTCCGCGTTACCCGCCCCCCTGCGCAAGAGCCCGCAACTGACGCTTCTGTCAGCTCGATGTCGTCCGCCTCCTTTCCGCGGAACAACCCCGTCGGCCGGACCTCGCCGGGATAACGTTCCCTACCAAAGAGATGAAAATGAAATACCGCGCTCCGTTTCGTCGCGGGCGGTTCAACCAGATGATGCCCGGTGTAATCGACCCCGGGGCCGAACGGCGGCTCTGTTGCCCCCAACCGCCCGATCCTTCTCGATAAACCCGTCCGCGTCCGACGGCCTGCTCCCTTCCACGGCTAACCCCGAATTCCCCATGCTCGCGCGCGCGCCCTTCCATTTGATGACGAAGCCGATGGGCTCGAAATGTAATCTGGATTGCACCTACTGTTTTTACCTGGAGAAGGAGCAGCTTTATCCGGACAGCGCCGGCTTCCGCATGAAACCGGACGTGCTCGAAACCTACATCCGCGACTACATCTCCGCGCAGCCGGGCGCCGTTGTGAACTTCGCCTGGCAGGGCGGCGAACCCACGCTCGCGGGCGTGGAATTTTTTCGCACCGCGGTCGCGCTGCAGCAGCGCTACGCCGACGGCCGCACGATCGAAAACGCGTTCCAGACCAACGGCACCCTGCTCGACGACGAATGGGGCGCATTTCTCGCGGAGAACCGTTTTCTCGTCGGCTTGAGCGTCGACGGCCCGGCGCAGCTCCACGACGCCTACCGCGTGGACCGCGGCGGACGACCGACATTTGCCCAGGTCATGCGCGGCCTCGAGGTGCTGGAGCGGCATCGCGTCGAGTTCAACACGCTCACCACCGTCCATCGGAAAAACGCCCGGCACGCGCTCGAGGTTTACCGCTTCCTGCGCGCGCTCGGTTCGACCTATCTCCAGTTCATTCCCATCGTCGAGCGCAACGCCGCCGAGACCGACGACTCCGGTCGTTGGCTCGCTCCGCCGCCGGACCACGACGACGCCTCCGGGCTCGACGCGCAGGTCACGGAATGGAGCGTGCGACCGGCCGACTTCGGCCAGTTCCTCTGCACGATCTTCGACGAATGGGTGCGGCGCGACATCGGCCGGATCTTCGTGCAACAGTTCGATGCCGCGCTCGCCAACTGGCTCGGCCAGCCCGCCGGCGTGTGCGTCTTTTCCGCCGACTGCGGTCGCGCGCTCGCCGTCGAACACAGCGGCGACGTTTACCGTTGCGATCACTACGTCTATCCCCGCTACCAGCTCGGCAACCTGATGAACCAGTCGCTCGCCGCGATGGTGGATTCGCCGGCGCAGGAGGCGTTCGGCGCCGCGAAATCCGCCACGCTCCCGCGCACCTGCCGCGAGTGCGCCGTGCGTTTCGCGTGCCACGGCGAGTGCCCGAAACACCGTTTTCTGCGCACCCCCCACGGCGAGCCCGGCCTCAATTATCTCTGCGCCGGCTACAAGAAATTCTTCACCCACATTGCTCCGGCGATGACCACGATGGCCGCGCTCTTCCGCAACGCCCGCCCGCCCGCCGATCTCATGCAGCTGCCCCGCGCCCAGTGGCTGCCCGCGTCCTATCCCCGCGGCGCTGCGTGAATCCGCCGCACGCGCCCGGTGCGGTCCCAGCGCGCGAACAGCGCGAGGTAGCCGAAACCCGCGATCCCCATCACGAACAGGTAGTGATAAGCGGCCATGTAATTGTAGTGGCCTTCCGGCAGCGCGTAGAGCCAGCGTGAGCTGAACGCAATCCACTGCCCCATGACGTTCGCCTGGATGAAATTCGCCAGCCCGAACACGATGCCCATGCCGCACGACAGCGCGCCCAGCCGGTTGCTGTTCACGTAGTCGAAGATCAGCGGCACCGCCGCGACGGCGACAAAGCTGGCAACCGCACCGCGGATCAACCCCATCCCCACCACCGCGACAAACGGCGGCACGCCACCCGGCGCCACATACTCGGCATAGACGTAGAACACGCCTTTCAACCCGAGCACCACGCACAGCCCGGCCTGCAGCGCCACGAGCCGGTCCACCCGGTCCGAAATCACCCCCGCAACCGGCACCACCGCCAGCGTCGCGATCACACCGTAGCTGAGCGCCTCGCCGTATTCGGTTTTGGAATACCCCCACTGCTCCGTGATGAGCAGCGCCTCGAACTGCTCGAGCCCGATCCACATGTTGACCATCACGAACGCCAGCCCGAACAGCGGCAGCAGGTCGCGTGTGAACAGCCCCCTGAACATCGCCCGCACCGGCACATCCCGAAAACGCAGCGCCTCCGCACCCGGCGGTCGAATCTCCTCCACGCCGCCCCAGATCAGCAGGCCCACGCCCAGAATCACCACCGCATGCAGCGTGTAGATCACCGTCTCGCCCGTCAGCGTCGCGCCGCCCGGCCACGCGTAGCGTTCGTCGAACTGGCCGACCAGCAGATAGAGAAAACACACCGACGCTCCCGCCATGAACCACTGCCGGATGGCTCCGGCCCGCCCGCGCTGCGCATTGGGAATCACCTCCATCGTCAACGGCTCGAGCGTCGTCGTGCAGTCGAACAGCGCCTGATACGCGAAGACGAGCACCGCGAGCGTCCAGAACGTCGCCGCATGCGGGATGCACAGCGCCGCCAGCCCCGCCCCGATGCAGCCGAGGATCATGAACGGCCGCCGCCGCCCCCAGCGCGTCCAGACGCGATCGCTGATCAGCGAGATGAGCGAACCCACCAGCAGCCCACAGCCGAAATTGAGGCTGCCGACGAAACCGATGATGCGCGGGTCGTCGGTGAACTTCCGCAGGCTGAACGCGATCGCCGAACGGCTGACCTCCGTGTGCAGGCTATACATGAACCACGGCGCCAGGATGACGGCCACCGCCCACCAGGAGACCCTGGGTTGTTGGGTGAGAATCTTGGGGAAACGCATGGCACGCGAGGTCTCGCCGGGCCACGCGAACCGCCACGCCGGCAGGCCGCAGACGATTGAGCAAGCCGCTACTCGCTCAAGCAGATGAGTGCCCGCCGCCTCACCCCACGCGTCGCACCTTCATCTGGATGAGACCCAGAACGTTTGTTGCCGCCAAATCGGCGGCCTACTCCTCCCGCCCCCACACCCCATGTCGCCCCGGACTCCATCGCCAAACCTGCTCGTCATTCTTACCGACCAGCAGCGTTTCGATTCGCCGTCCGCGCACGGCGGTGTCGCCCGCACCCCGCACACGGACGCGCTGGCCGCCACCGGCGCCGACCTGCGCCGGCACTACGCCCAGTCTCCCGTGTGCGTGCCGTCCCGCAGCACCCTGTTCACCGGGCGCTACCCCAGCGCGCACGGAGTCATGGAGAATTTCGTTCGCATCGGCGGAAACGAAACACATCTGTTCAAGGTCCTCCAGAAGGCCGGTTACCGGCTGGCTTACCACGGGAAGAACCATCTTCTGCCACCGGCGGAAATGTCGGCCAACTTGGACGAGTTTTCCGAACCCGAGTTCAACGACGGCGGCGATCCTCGCCGCGCAGCCTATATCGCTCTCGAGCGCGAGTCGCTCGCCCGGCTGTCGACGCACGGCAGTTTCGCGTCCGCGATGTTTCACGATTTTCCGGACGAGGTGACCACGACCGGCGTAATCGCCGACAAGGTCCGCGCCACACTCGACCGCGCCCCGACCGACCGACCGTGGTGCACCGTCGCTTCCTTTTACGATCCGCACGTGCCGCACCTGGCGCCGCGCCGCTTTGCCGAACGCCATCCCGCCGTCGCCATGTCGTTGCCCGCGCTGCCCGCCGGTGATCTTTTCGCCGGCAAACCCCGCCGCCTGCGCATCAAACATCAGGCCCAGGGAGCCGATCGCGCCACCGAAGCCGACAAGCGTCACTACCTCTCCGTTTACGCGAGCATGGCGGCGTTCGTCGACGAACAGATCGGCCGCATTCTCTCCGCGTTGCGCGACCGTCCCGACGCCGATCGCACCATCGTGGTGTTCACCTCGGACCACGGCGACTTCTGCTGGCATCACGGACTCTGCAAAAAAGACCTCGTGCTCTATGAAGACCTGCTGCACGTGCCGGCGGTGATCCACTGGCCCGCCGCCGTGGCGCCGCGGATCGTCGACCACGCCTTCACCGAACATGCGGACCTGATGCCGACGTTGCTCGACCTCGCGGGTCTGCCTGTGCCGCCGGGCTGCCAGGGCCGCTCCTTCGCGCCGCTGCTGCGCGGCGAAAGCATGGCGCTCCGCAACGCCACGTATGCCGAGGTCTGTTTCCCCTGGATGCGTAATCCGTTCTCCGATTACGCCGCGTTTCGCGCCGCATGGGAAAACGCCGAACGGTCGCCCACCGCGGAGCGTCGCGGCGCCAACTACAACGTGCCGGGCGACCACACGCGAGCCGTGCGCACCGCCGAATGGAGTTACCTGTGGTATGGCGACGGTTTCGAAGAGTTGTATCATCTCGAGCACGACGCCGACGAGTGGCACAACCTCGCCACAGATCCCGCTCACGCGGAAACGCTCGCCGCCATGCGCACGCTGCTCCGCGAAAAGGAGGCGCAGGCCCGGGAATCGCGCAGCCCCGCGAGCATCGCCGCCGCCGCCGCGGAGTATCCCGACTGGATTTCAGCCCCGTCTTAGTCTGCACCGTTCATGGAGTCGCGGCGCCCTCGCCGCGCATCGCTCGTCAAACGCGGCGAGGGCGCCGCGACTCCATCGAACGAAGGTTCCGTCGTTTCAGTCGGCGCGTGATTGATACGGCCCCGTGTCGCTCGTCGTCCGACCAAAGCCGCCGACGACACCGGCGCGCACTCCGCGCTCGTCACCACGCGCCTCGGCGCTCCATGCTCGATCCACCCCCATGGACGCCCACCCCGCTTCCGCTTTCATTCCGGCCGAACGCATTCTCATGGGCCCCGGCCCGAGTCCCGTGCCTCAACGCGTCCTGCGCGCACTCGCCGCGCCGACCCTCGGTCATCTCGACCCGCAATACCTCGCGATCATGGACCGCACGTGCGCGATGCTGCGCGACGTGTTTCGCACGAAAAATTCCCTCACGTTTCCCGTCAGCGGCACGGGCATGGCCGGCATGGAATGCATCGCGGTCAACCTCCTCGAACCCGGCGACGAAGCGATCGTCGGCGTCAACGGCGTGTTCGGCACGCGGATGAAGGACGTGATGGAACGCTGCGGCGCGAAGGTTCACGCCGTCGAAGCCCCCTGGGGCGACATCATCTCGCTCGAACAGGTGCAAGCCGCCCTCGATGCCAATCCCAAGGTGAAACTCGTCGCGATCGTCCACGCCGAGACCAGCACCGGCGCGCACCAGCCGCTCGAGGGTTTCGCCGAACTCGTGCACGCCCGCGGCGCATTGCTCGTGGTCGACGCGGTGACGAGTCTCGGCGGACACGAGTTGCGCGTCGACGACTGGGGCATCGACGCCATCTACAGCGGCACGCAGAAATGCCTCTCCTGCCCGCCCGGCCTCGCGCCCGTCAGCTTCAGCGCACGCGCGCTCGCCGCGATGGACGCGCGCAAAACCAAGGTGCAGTCCTGGTATCTCGACGTCTCGATGCTCCGCAAATATTACACGGGCGGCGGTGGCGGCGGACGCGTTTACCATCACACCGCGCCGATCAACATGACGTATGCCTTGCACGAGGCGTTGACCATCGTGCTCGAGGAAGGCCTCGATGCCCGCGTCGAGCGTCACGCGCAAGCGCATCGCCGGCTCCGCGCGGGTGTCGAAGCGCTCGGCCTTTCGTATATTCCTAAACGTTCGCTCCACTCGCTCAACTGCGTCGCCGTGCCCGCGGGAGTCGACGATGCGAACGTGCGGCGGCGGCTGCTCGAAGACTACGGCATCGAGATCGGCTCCGGCCTCGGCCCGATGGCCGGCAAGGCGTGGCGCATCGGCCTGATGGGCCACGGCGCCACTACGCGCAACGTCGACCTCCTGCTCGCCGCCCTGCGGACAGCGATGGGCTGACGCCGCCACGCATGTCCGCCGCCGTTCTCCAACGCCTGAAAGCGCTCCTGCCGCCAGGGCGCGTCATGGACGCGCCGGCCCCGCTCGCCGCTTACGAGAGCGACGCCCTCACCGCATTCGCCACGCATCCGCTCGCCGTCGCCGTGCCACACACCCAGGACGAGGCGATCGCGCTCGTGCGATTCTGCCACGCCGAAAAACTCCCGTTCGTCGCGCGCGGCAGCGGCACGAGTTTATCCGGCGGATCACTGCCGATCGCCGGCGGCATCGTCATCGCATTGAACCGGCTCAACCGCATCGTGCGCCTCGACCCCGAGCAACGCATCGCCGTGGTCGAGCCCGGCGTCATCAATCTCGCCGTCACCGCCGCGGCCCAACCGCATGGGCTACACTACGCGCCCGATCCTTCCAGCCAGTCGATCTGCACGATCGGCGGGAATGTCGCATTCAACTCGGGCGGCGCGCACTGCCTGAAGTATGGCATGACGTCGAATCACGTGCTCGGCCTCAAAGCCGTGCTCGCCACCGGCGAGGTCGTCGAGTTCGGCAGTGAAAGCCGCGAACAGGTCGGCCCGGATTGGACCGGCTTGTTCGTCGGCAACGAAGGTCTCTTCGGCGTCGTGCTCGAAATCACGCTGCAACTGCTCCCGCGCGCCGAAACGTTTCACACCGTGCTGGCCGGCTATCGCTCGCTCGAGGCCGCCGGCGACGCGGTCGCCGCCGTCGTCGCCAGCGGGCTGCTGCCCGGCGCGATCGAAATCATGGACGCCCTTGCGCTCGAAGCCGCGGTCGCCGCCGTGCACGCCGACTATCCGCCCGACTCCGCCGCCGTGTTGATCGTCGAGCTCGAAGGCCCGCGCGAAGTCGTCGCTGTCGATCGCGAGCACCTTTCGGAAATTTTGGCGAAAAGCGGTGCGGTCGAAATCCGTGTCGCCCGCGATGCGAACGAGCGGCTCGCGATCTGGAAGGGCCGCAAGAGCGCGTTCAGCGCCGTCGGACGCCTGTCGCCCGACTTCATCGTGCAGGACGGCGTCGTGCCGCGACGGCGCCTCGGCGAGGCGCTGAAGCAGATCGATGCGTGGTCGCGCGAAACCGGTTTGCGCGTCGCCAATGTCTTTCACGCCGGCGACGGCAACCTGCATCCGCTCATCCTCTACAACGGACGCGAACCCGACGGACTCGCGCGCGCCGAGGCGCTGGCCGGCCGCATCCTGCGCATGTGCGTCGCGATGGGCGGCTCGATCACCGGCGAGCACGGCGTCGGCGTGGAGAAACGCGACTACCTGTCCGACCTGTTTTCGGTCGACGAAATCGATTGCCTGAAGCGCGTGCGCGCCGCGTTCGATCCGCTTGGCATCGCGAATCCGGGAAAAATGTTTCCGCAGGCCGGCGCACCGGCGCTCGCGCAACACGGTCTGCATCCGCTCGAAAAAGCCGGCATCCTCTCGCGCGAATGAAGATTGAACCACAGAGGCACGGAGACACGGAGAAGACGTGCTGGAGCGAGATCCACCGACTCTGTGTCTCCGTGCCTCTGTGGTTCAAAATCCAAGGGAAATGAAAACCGCGCTCGAACCGTCGACACCCGCCGAACTCGTCGACGCGATTTGCTCGGCGCCACGCGTGCTCGCGATCGGCGCAGGAACGAAGCCGCGGTTGTCCGCGGTCGGCGATGACGTCGTGCGGATCTCGACCGCGAAGCTGAACGGCATCCTCGATTACGAACCGAGCGAATTCACGTTTACGGCGCTCGCCGGCACTCCCGTGCGCGACCTCGCCGCCGCGCTGGCCGAGCGCGGACAATATCTACCCTTCGATCCGCTGTTCGCCGACGCCGGCTCGACGATCGGCGGTGCCGTCGCCGCCGGGCTCAGTGGCCCGGCGCGTTTTCGCTTCGGCGGACTCCGCGATTTCATTCTCGGCGCACGCTTCGTCGACGGCGCCGGACGGTTGCTCCGCCTCGGCGGCAAGGTGGTGAAAAACGCCGCGGGCTTCGACCTGCCAAAATTCTTCGTCGGCAGCCTCGGCCGCTTCGGCGTGGTCGCCGAAGTCACCTTCAAGGTGTTTCCCCGACCGGCCGCGACGCGGACGCTGCGTATCCACGCCACGGATGCGGAAACGAAAGCCCCCATCATGACGCAAGCCGCCTCCGCGCGGTGGGAGATCGATGCGCTCGAGGCGGAGGTCGCCGAACGCGCGGTATTCGCCCGACTCGCCGGACCTGACACCGCACTCGACGCGTTGGCCAAGGAAGTTCTCGCCCGCTGGCCCGGTGCGACATTAAGCGACGCCGACGCGGCCAACGTCTGGACGCGTGCGCGCGAAGCCCATTGGTCCCACGCCGGCGGCACGCTGGTGAAAATCGCGCTCACGCCCGCGCAGCTTCCGGCGTTCGAGGCCCAGGTCTGCGCGCTCGACGGCGCACGCGGCTGGATCGGCGCCGGCGGAAACGCGGGCTACCTGTCGCTGCCAGCGGATGCTCCCCTGCCCGCGCTCGGCTGGCCGGCACTGACTTTGCGCGGCAACGGCCCGCTCTGGCCGGGAACGAAACCGCGTTTCGAAATCATGGCGCGGGTGAAGTCCGCGCTCGATCCGACCAATCGCTTTCCTGGATTGGACGAATGA
>JAEYYL010000201.1 GCA_023430825.1 Verrucomicrobiota bacterium
CTACCTTCCGGCCGTCAAGACGCCCGATCATCGGCGAGCGGTGAAGCCCGCCGATGATGCGACGCGAGGGAGGCGAATCAGGGAGGCGGGCCGGGCCGATTTCGGATCTCGGGATCGATGATGCCGATTTCGCCGCTCGCGACATCCTGCACGAGGATGATGTAATCGAAGACCTGTTCTTCGCCTTCGGGAACCATGGGGTGGTCGGTGATCGTCAATTCGCTGCCGAGAGGCACCCCTGCATCGCTGAGAATGTGACGGACGTTGATGTTGGGGAAGGTGGTCTGGCCGACGGCGGAGATCGCGGTGTCCGACGCGAAGGCGATGCCGAGGAGGAGATAGGTCGGCTGGAGACAGCGCATCACGAGTTTCACGGAAATGCCGGCGGGCGGTTCGAGGGTGATGTTGGTGCCGTCGACGGTGACCGGGAAATCGGGCTCGGCGCCGGGAGTAAGGCCGATCTTGGCGGTGATCGGGAAAACCCCACCCAAGGGTCTGAACGTGGTGATACCGATCGAAAACTGCGCGGTGGGGATAGCGTTGGGGGCAGGGCTGGTTATTTGAGCTGGGTCATTCATTTTGAGTTGAGGTTGGCGGGACGAAAGCGGCGTCGAACAACGACGCGGCCAAAGGATCACTAGGGTGGTAACCGAAGCCCTTCAATCGCGCGATGATTGGGCGCGCCTCGCCGACGCGACCGAGAAGAAGGAGGGCCTGCGCGGCGGGGTCGAGAACCCGCCAGTCATTCGAATGCGCGAGAGGCGATAGGAGGACGTCGGACACCTGCTCCCAATGACGTGAAGCAGCGGAGGAGTCCCCCGCCGCGGCGGCGATGCGGCCGGCCAGGAGATGCGATTGAGCAAAGGCGCCGAGCCAGCGGTGATCCGAACGGACTTCCTCGAGGCGTTGCCCGCCGACTTCGAGCGCGCGCCGGATGGCGTCGGCGGCGTTGGGGAGTCCGTGGGCGAAACGCCGGCGCGCCTCGAGCCGCCAAGCCGTTGCCAGGTGAGAGCCGAAGCTGAGGGAAGTCGGCTCGATCGCGACCAGTCCTTCCAACTCGTTGCACAGGTTGGTCAGAAGTTGGGCGACCTCGGGCGAGTCGGGCTCGGCCACGAGCAGTGCCACGCGTGACATCTGCGCGTTTAACAGGGCCAGCTTCCATTGCGAATTCGTGGGGTCCGTTTCGACCAGCTTCACCAGAGCCGCTTCGGCCCGGGCGTGCGAGGCCAGCGCGTCGTTCGCGCGGCCTTGCAGGCCTTGCACCGCGCCCAGGAGCGTGAGGCTTTCCGCGTGGTCGAGCTGCCAACGAAAGACGTTCGGTTCGCGCTGCATCTGTTGCTCCGCCTGGGACGTCACTTCCGTGAAACGCCGAACCGCCTCGGCGTAGTCGCCATCGCGTTCGGCGATGCTGCCCAGCCAGGAGTAAACACTCGCCAAGCTAAGTTGGAGGTCATGGTCATTCGGGCGTTCGGCGGCCATTTCCTTGAGCGCCTGTTCCTTGGCTTGAAAAGCCCGGCGAGCGTCGGCCAGCTGACCCTGGTCGAAGGCGAGCACCGCGAGGTTGTGGTGGCCGTAGGTGAGTTCGGTTTGCGCGCGGGGGGTCTTGCCTTCGAGTGCGACGAGCGCCACGGCGGAGTCCCGATAGCGCGTCAGCCATTCGCGCGCCACGGCGAAATCGCCGCGGGCGCGGGCGACGAAGCCGATCCAGTATTCGGCCTGCGCGCGCTCGAAGAGCATGTCGCCATCATTTGGATACCGCTCGGCGAGCGCGGCGGCGCGTTCGTAGGCGGCGGTGAAGGCGGCGGCGGCGTCCGGATAACGCGCCTGTTCCATGCGCGTCTCGCCGATCTGCGTGAGCGCCTTCGCCTGCCGCGCGAGCGCGAGGTCGGTGAGGTCGCGCGGGTCGAGCGCGGCGAAATAGGCCATCGCCTGTTCGCCCACGGCGTCGAGGAGCTCGAGCTTGCCGATCTTCTGCAGCTCGGCGCGAAAATCGCCGAGCATGAAGGTGAGCAATTCCTCCGCCTGCTGCTGGCGGCGCTGGGCGTCGGTGCGCGCGGTCGCTTCGGCGCGTTGCGCGGTGGTGGCGGCGTCGCGCTCGGCGCGGGCGACGTGCTCGGCGCGCGTGGCGCGCACGGCCTGGCGGACGCTGACGACCGTGCCGATCACCAAGGTCCCCGCGACTGCAGCGGCGCTGGCGCAGGCGACGCGGTGGCGGGCGACGAATTTCTGCGTGCGGTAGGCGGTGCTCGGCGGGCGCGCCAGGACGGGTTCGCGGCGGAGGTGGCGGCGGACGTCGTCGGCGAGTTCCTGCGCGGCGCCGTAGCGGCGCTCACGGTCCTTCTCGAGGCAGCGCATCGCGATCCAGTCGAGATCGCCGCGAAGCGCGGCGGCGAAGGCGGCGGGGCTGACGCCGCGCGCGCGGGCGGCGGCGAGACGTTCGGATTCGGGGAGGGCGGCGATGCAGGCGGACGGGCGCGGCGGCTCGACTTCGCGGATGAGGCGGCGGATCTCGTCGACGCCGGTTTGGGAGAGCTGTTTGGGATCGAAGGGCGTGCGGCCGGTCAGCAGTTCGTAGAGCAGCACGCCGAGCGAGTAGAGGTCGCTGCGCGTGTCGATATCGACGTCGCGCCGGTCCGCCTGCTCGGGACTCATGTAAGCGGGGGTGCCCATGAACTGGCCGACGCCGGTGAACAGCGTGTGTTCGGTGAGACGGTCCTGGGTGGCTTTGGCGATGCCGAAGTCGATGACCTTGGGTGACGGCACGCCGTCGTGCAGCGCGACGAGGATGTTGGACGGTTTGACGTCGCGGTGAATGATGCCCTTGCGGTGCGCGTGTTGCATCGCGAGGCAGACGCGGGCGAAAAGTTCGAGCCGGTCGGCGAGGGGCAGCGCGTGGGTGTCGCAGAACGTGGTGATCGGCACGCCCTCGACGAGTTCCATCACGAAGAACGGCCGGCCGGCTTCCGTCGCGCCGGTGTCGAACACGCGGGCGATGTCGGGATGGTCCATCATGGCGAGCGCCTGGCGTTCGCCCTCGAAGCGGGTGATGACCTGGTGCGTGTCCATG
The DNA here is from genome assembly GCA_023430825.1 of Verrucomicrobiota bacterium. Classification (GTDB taxonomy): domain Bacteria; phylum Verrucomicrobiota; class Verrucomicrobiia; order Opitutales; family Opitutaceae; genus Opitutus. The sequence goes on from JAEYYL010000201.1 coordinate 3,068, forward strand.
CCGAGCTTGATGACTTTCAGCGCGACGCGGCGGCGGACGGGGACTTTTTGTTCGGCGAGATAGACGACGCCCCAGCCGCCCTCGCCGATTTTTTTCAGCAGGGTGTAGCGGCCGATGATGTCGCCGGGGCCTTCCTCCGGCAGCGGTGCGGCGCGGACGACGGGAGATTGCTCGAGGAAATCGCCGGCGGTTTCGTAGGCGGCGATGAGTGCCTCGATGCGGGCGCGCAGCGCGGGATCGCCGCCGCATTCGCGATCGAGCAAGGCGGCGCGACCGGCGGTGGGCAGGTCGAGGGCGGCGGAGAAAAGGTCGTCTTCGCGAATCACGGCGGGGGGAGCGGAATGGGGTTCGCTCTCACAGCGAGATTCTTCCGGGCAAGGGGCCATCGAGCGCGGGATATTTGCGTTACGAAGCGACCGGCGGGGCGGCTCAGCCGCGGAGGCGGGTGACCTCGTGGAAGAGCCAGGCGCGAGCGTAGGCCCAGTCGCGTTTCGCGGTGCGCAGGGAGATGCCGAGGACTTCGGCGGCCTCCTCGAGGGTGAGGCCGACGAAATATTTTTGTTTCACGAGGTCGGCCTTGCGGGCGTCGTGGGCGGCGAGGGCGTCGATCGCTTCGTTGACGAGGAGCAGTTCCTCGTCGGCGTCGGCGGGCGCGGCGAGGTCGAAGCCGGTGTCGTTGGCGCTGACCTTCGCGAATTCGCCGCCGTGGCGGGTGGCGCGCTTGCGGCGGGCGTTGTCGATGAGGATGCGGCGCATGCCCTCGGCGGCGGCGGCGAAAAAGTGGGCGCGGTTGCTCCAGCGCGGTTGGGCGTCGCCGCCGAGCCGCAGCCAGGCTTCGTGAACGAGCGCGGTGGGCTGCAGCGTCTGGCCGGGCGCTTCGCGGGCGAGTTTGGCGGCGGCGAGGTGGCGGAGTTCGCCATAGACGAGCGGCAGCAATTCATCGGCGGCGTGGGGATCGCCGCCCTCGATCCGCTGGAGGATGAGGGTGATGTCACCGTCCTTCACGGAGGCGCAGATTGCCGGTGGAAAAAGCGAAGGGAACAACAAACGCCGGCGTGACGCAGAATGCGCGGGTGGGATGTAGCTGTTTTGCGGGTGGACTGGAGCGGCGGGGCGACGGGAAAAAGTTCGGGGGCGTGGCCCTTTTGCCGGGGCGATCTCGCTTTGGGTGCCGTGATGCCCCTACCGACCATGAGAATTTCTGCGTGTGACATCGAGCGAGACGGCCCTTCCGAACCGGCGGGTGGAGGATGGGGGCGACCCTGGCGGGCGGCGCTGGCCGGATTGGCGCGGCCGTGGAAGCGGCCGGGTGGCGCGGGCGATCAGGGGCCGGGGCCGGAGTGCGGCGCGCAGGATTGTGCGGCGGTGGCGGCGCTGCGGGCGAAGAACGAGGCGTTGCGTGAGGAGCTCGCCGAGCAGGAGGCTCGGGTGCGGGAGCTGACGCGGGCGAAGGAAGCGGCGGAGGCGACCTCGCGGGCGAAGAGCGCGTTCCTGGCGGCGATGAGCCATGAGATTCGCACGCCGGTGAACGGCGTGGTGGGGGTGGCGAACCTGTTGCTCACCTCGCCGCTCGATCGCGAGCAACGAGACCTCGCGCGCACGCTGGGCCAGACGGGCGAGGCGTTGCTGGCGGTGGTGAACGACATCCTGGATTTTTCGAAGATGGAGGCGGGGCGGTTGATGCTCGAAAGCATCGACTTCGATCTGGCGGAGCAGCTCCAGCTGGCGGTCGATCTCCACGCGGATGCGGCGGCGCGCAAGGACATCGAGGTGATCCTCGACATCGATTTGGCGGTGCCGTCCGCCGTGCGGGGCGATCCGATGCGGCTGCGCCAGGTGCTGCTCAATTTGTTGAGCAATGCGATCAAGTTCACCCCGCGCGGGGAGATCGTGGTGCGCGTGCGGCTGGACCGGCCGTCGCCGCGGGGACCGCGGTTGCGCTTCGAGGTCAGCGACACCGGCATCGGCATCGCGCCGGCGACGCAGGCGTCGCTGTTCCAGGCGTTCGTGCAGGGGGATGCGTCGACGGCGCGGCGTTTCGGCGGCACGGGCCTCGGGCTCGCGATCTGCAAGCGACTCGTGGAGTTGATGGGCGGTGAGATCGGCGTGGCGAGCGCGCCGGGCGAGGGCTCGACCTTCTGGTTCACGGTGGAGGTGGAGCCCGCGGTGGAGCCGGCGCCGTCGCCGGCGCTCCCGCCGACGTTTCTGCACGGGCGACGCGCGCTGGTGGTGGACGACAACCCGACGAGCCGAAAGCTGCTCGGGCATCTGTGTGCGGCGTGGGGGATCGATCACGTGGCGGCGGAATCGGCGATGGCGGCGCTGACGCACCTGCGGCTCGCGGCGCGGACGCGCACGCCGTTCGACCTGGTGATTCTCGATCATCGCATGCCCGATGCCGACGGGCTCGATCTCGCGCGGGCGATCGTGACGGACATCACGATTCCGCGTCCCCGGCTGGTGATGTTGACGACGTGGGGCGAGCGGTTGCGGCAGGCGAAGATGGAGGCGCACGGCATCGGCGCGTGCGAACTGAAGCCGGTTTATCCGGAGAAACTGCGAGCGACGCTGTGCCGGGTGTTGAGTGCGCCGGCGGGGCGGACGGGTGCGGAGCTGGCGCCGGCGGCCTCGGTCGAGCGGGCGCATTCGAACCCGACGCCGATCACGCCGCCGAAACCCGTGGACGTCCTCGTGGCGGAGAGCGATCCGTCGAACCAGAAGGCGATGCTGGCGCTCGTGCGGAGCCTGGGGCACACGGCGGAAGTGGCGGCGAACGGGCCCGAGGTGCTGGCCGCGCTGCGCCGCCGCAGCTATGCGCTGGTGTTGATGGACGAGCATTTGTCGGAGTTGAACGGGCTCGAGACGGCGCGCCGGGTGCGCGCGGCGCAGGCGGCGCGCGAGACGGGATTTGCGGCCGACCTGCGGATCGTGGGCACGATGACGGACGAGCGGAACGGCGATCGCGAGCCCGACCTGGCGGCGGAGATGGACGATTGCCTGCTGAAGCCGGTGCGGGTGGAGGCGCTGCGCGCGGTGCTCAAGCGCTGGCTGCCGCCGGCGGGGCAAGCGGCGCGGGCTCCGGGAGACGGGTGTATCCACAAAACGGTGGCGCGGCAAGGGTGAGTCTCGCGGCCGCGGGCGCATCCGGCGCGCGCAGCCCGCGGCGACGATTCTTTTTTGTGCGGTTCGGCGGCGCGGCGCTGTTATGGAAGTGAATCCATGCCGACCGATGCCGAGCTGCTTCACCGCCATGTCGAGAATCGCGACGAACAGGCGTTCGCGGAGCTGGTGCGGCGGCATCTCGGGCTGGTGCACGCGGCCGCGCTGCGGCGCACGGGCGGGCGCACGCATCTCGCCGACGAGGTGGCGCAGGCGGTCTTCACCGATCTGGCGCGCAAGGCCGCGATCCTGCGCGGGCACCCGACGCTGACGGGGTGGCTGTATCGCAGCACCCGATACGCCGCGACCGACGCCCTGCGGGCCGAGTTTCGCCGGCTCAAGCTTGCCCAAACCCTTGCCGCCATGCCCGACGCCTCCTCGCCCCCCGAGCCCTCCGTGGACTGGGCGCAGCTGCGTCCGGTCATCGACGAGGCGATGGATCGGCTGAAGGAACGCGATCGCGAGCTTCTGCTGCTCCGCTATTTCAACGGGCTGACCTTCGCAGAGGTCGGCGCACGGCTCGATGTCGCGGAGAACACCGCGCGCATGCGGGTGGAGCGCGCGCTGGAAAAACTGCACGCGCATCTCACGCGGCGGGGCGTGACGTCGACGAGCGCCGCGCTGGGGTTGCTGCTGGCGAACACATCGCTGGCGGCCGCGCCCGCCGGGCTCGCCACGACCGTGACGGCGACCGCGCTGGCGGCGGCGCCGGCAGGAACGGGCGCGGGGATCGTCGCCGTTATTTTTATGAGCAAACTCACCGCCCCGATCGTCAGCGCCGTGTTCGCCGGCGCGTTGACCGCTGTGTTGTGGACATCGTTCGCCCCCGCCACGAGGGCGGAGGAACTGGCGAAACTCCGCCGCGATCACGCGCGGTTGACGGCGGCGCTGGCGCCCGGAGCGGACGCGGACGGCGTGGCGACGGTGGCGGCGGAGTTCGATGCGCAGGCGTCGGCCATCGCGCGAGCGGTGGAGCGCAAGCGCGTGCGCAGCGAAAAAACGGCGGCGGCGAACCGCGGTCCGGCGGGCGAAGAGACGGTCGGCGCGGGGCTGGCGCCGGGCGCGGTCGACGCGAGCCGGCATCGCAATCGGGGGCAGGCGACGCCGCATGATGCGTTCATGAGTTTTGCGTGGGGGAGCGACGCGGGCGAGGTCGGCCCGCTCGCGAAGCTGTTGTGGTTCGATCCGGGGGTGCGCGAGAAAGCGGAGGCGGTGCTGGCCACGATGCCGGAGGCGATCCGCGCGGAGCATCGCACGCCGGAGGAGCTGTTCGCGTTCATTTTTGCCGCCGATGCGTTGGTGGCGCCGCCGCCGGGCGCGGATTTGCTCGACCACTGGCAGGCGGTGGAGTTGAGCCCCGGGCGCGTGGCGTTGCGCGCGCCGGGCGCCAAACCCGGCTACGATTTTCACCAGTATCAGCAGACGCCGGATGGCTGGAAATACGTGGTGCCGGAAGTGGCGGTGGAAAACATGCCGTCGGTGCTTACGAACGAGACGCTCGCGAAGCTCGGGCATCCGTGACGAACGAGGGAAATTTTATGGCACCGTGGAAAACCTCTCTTCTCGCCGCGGGCGCGGCGATCGTCATCACCGCCGCGGGGCTGCATCTCGGGGAGCGAAACCGCGCGGCGGAAGCGGCGGAGTTGCGCGCGGCCAACGGCCGGATGCGCGCGGAGGCGAGTCAGCGGCGCCAGGCGGAATTGGCGCCGCGGGCGGTCGCGCTGGAAACGGCGGGAGCGGCGACGGGCGAGGTGCGTCGCGCGGCGGCGGTGGCCGTGGCGGAGCCGGCGGGCGATTACCGCGACGAAGGCCAGGCGACGCCGCTGGCGACGTTGCAGACCTTTGCGTGGGCGTGCGATCGCGGCGACAGCGAGCGCGTGGCGTCGCTGCTGTGTTTCGAAGGCGCGGGCCGGGCCAAAGCGGTGGCGTTCATGGCGACGCTGCCGGCGGCGGCGCGCGCGCAGTGGACTTCACCGGAAGCGATGGCGGGCGAGCTGCTCACCGCGAACACCATGAAGCAGCCGTTTCCCAGCGCGGCGCTGCTCGAGCGGGCGACGCCCGAGGTGCTGGGCGAGGGGCGGGTCATGCTGCGGCTGCCGCAAACGCCGAAGGACCGCACGCAGTATCAGAAATTTGGTGACAAGTGGCATTACGTGATCACCGAGGCGGAGGTCGACGCCTATATCGCGCGCGCAACGGCGCGGTGAATGGACGAGATTGGCGCGGAGGCGATTTGGCCGGCGTCGTCCTCTCGCTTGCGCCGGCGAGGGCGATCGGCTGGCATGCGGAGAAGGCATGAATCCTTGGGAAGCCGTCCAGCGCCGGCGAGCAGGAGCCCGCGGCCCATCGCGGCGAGCGAAGAGTATCTCGTGAAAAAGATGGGACGTTATCTGGATGCGTTGGTGGCGGGTGAAATCCCGCCGGTGCATCCGCTGCAGGTGCAGCTCGTCGAGGAATGCGCGGGCCGCCGGCCGGCGGATCTCCCGGGAGCCAAGGCCTGGCTCAAGATGAACCGGTTTTTCCCGCAGCGGCGGGAACGCGAGAGCCTCGAGCAGGCCGGTCGTGGCCGACGGTGCGGGCGCTCGTGGCATAACGTTTCGATGACGCGGTGACCTTCGATGCTACTACACGGCGCACGCGGCGGGCGTCGTGGGATCGCGCTCGACGCGCGCGATGAAAACGTCGACGCTCACGGTCCCCGTTACCCGTTTCGAACCGACGCGACCGCGCTCTCCTGGCGCGAGCCGGCCAACCTCCGACGCATCAGGGTCGAAGCAATGTTTTCGTCAAAAAAACCAACTCCCAAGGAATTCCCATGAACATGCCTACTCTCTCTCGTCGTGGTTTCGTCAAAAGCGTGGCGGTCGCCGGCCTGGCGCTGCAGGCGCGGCCGTTTTTCGCGCAGGTCGCTGGTGCGACCCGCAAGCTGAAGGTCGGGCTCGTCGGCTGCGGCGGCCGTGGGCGTGGTGCGATCGAGAATCTGCTCGAGGCGGCGCCGCTGGCGGGCGTGGAGCTGGAAATCTTGGCGGTCACCGACGTGTTTGCCGCGAGTGCGACGAAGGCGGGCGAGAAATTCGGCGTGGCGGCGGAGCGTTGTTTCAGCGGGTTCGATGGGTATCGCAAAGTGATCGAGCAGCCGGTGGATCTGGTGGTGCTGGCGACGCCGCCGAATTTCCGGCCGGTGCATTTCGAGGCGGCGGTGGCGGCGGGGAAGCACTGTTTCATCGAGAAGCCGGTGGCGGTCGATCCGCCGGGTGTTCGCCGGATGCTGGCGGCCGGCGAGGTCGCGGCGAAGAAAGGGTTGTCGGTGGTGGCGGGCGCGCAGCGGCGTTACCAGGGAAATTATCTGCGCAACGCGCACGCGGTGCACGAAGGCGCGATCGGGCCGATCCTCGGCGGCACGGTGATGTGGAATCAGGATCAGCTCTGGTATAAGGAGCGGCTGGAGGGCGAGAGCGACGCGCATTATCTCGCGCGCAACTGGGTGAACTTTCTCGAGATGTCGGGCGACCACATCGTCGAGCAGCATTTCCACAATCTCGATGTGGCGAACTGGTTCATCGGTCGCACGCCGCTCGCGGCGGTGGGTTTCGGCGGACGCATGCGCCGCAAGACGGGAAATCAATACGACTTCTTCAGCGTCGATTACGACTACGGTCAAGGCTGTCACATTCACAGCACGTGCCGGCAGATTGACGGGTGTTACAACCGCGTCGGCGAATTTTTCACGGGCGCGGAAGGCACGGTTTATCCGGAGGGGAAACTCGATTCGACGGCGAAAACGCCGGTGACGTTCAAGGAGTTCGTCACGCATCCGAACGGCCAGGTGCAGGAGCAGGTGGAGCTGTTGAAGAGCATCGTGGCGGAGCGGCCGATCAACGACACGCGGAATGTCGCGGACTCGACGCTGACGGCGATCATGGGTCGCGTGTCGGCTTACACGGGGCAGTTCGTGCGCTGGACGGATCTGACGACGCCGGGTGCGCGTTACTACGATCTGGCGCTGGCGCCGACGGCGGAGGATTTCGAGCGCGGCGAGGTGAAGGTGCCGGAAGAGGGCGTCGCGCCGGTGCCGGGTTCGGCGACGAAGCCGGCGCGCGCGTGAAGCGAAGCCGGCGGGGGCGCGACCGAATCGAAATTTCGCAGCCTCCGCCGGCCGGCTTTCGCCGGTTGACGGTTGTTCCTGCGCGAATGGATGCGGGCACGCGAGCAGGCGTGCGCGGCGCTGGGCCGGGCCAAGCGGCGGTGGGAGCGCCGGCGTCCCCGCCGGCATGGGTCGAATGGCCGACGAGGACGTCGGCGCTCCCAGGGAC
>JAEYYL010000297.1 GCA_023430825.1 Verrucomicrobiota bacterium
GTCCCGATGGTGTGCGGTCGCGGCTCGGGCACCTCCGCCGTGTCGATGTCGTCCGGATCGAGATGCTCGCCGCCCAGCGGCAGCGTAAACGTAAACGTGCTGCCGAGCCCCGGCTCGCTCTCCACCGTCAGCGCGCCGCCGTGCATCTCCACCATTTCGCGCGCGATCGCCAGCCCGATGCCCATGCCTTCATGACCGCGCGCCAATCCCGCATCGCCCTGAAAAAATCGCTCGAACACCCGCGCCCGCGTCGCCTCGTCCATCCCCGGACCTTCATCCGACACCGCCACTTCGACCTGCCCGTCGCCCTCCGCATCCGCCCGCACATACAGGCTCACGCGGATCGTCGTGTCCGGCGGCGAAAATTTCAACGCATTGCCGATCAGATTGCCGACCACCTTGTCCATCTTCGTCGCGTCGAAAAACACCCGGCACTCCTCCGGCGCCTCGAGTTTCAACCGGATGGCCTTCGCCTTCGCCGCCGCCTCGAAATGCTCGACCTGCCGCCGGAGAAACCGCGCCATGTCCCGCTGATTCGCCCGCAGCGCAAACGCCCCCGCCTCCAGCCGCGCGAGATCGACCAGCTCCGTCAATAGCGCATCGAGCCGGCCGATGTTGCGCCACACCAGCGGCAGCACCGCCTTCGCCTGCTCGTGCTCCGCGAGGCTGGCCGCCAGCAGCTCGAGCGGACCGCGGATCAGCGTCAGCGGCGTTTTGAACTCGTGCGAAAGATTCGTCAGAAAATGCTGCTGCAGCCGCTGCGCCTCCTCCGCCGCGCTCTTCGCCCGCCGCAGTTCGCGCTCCGCCTCCAGCCGGCCCGTCACCTCGCGGAAATTGTTCACCATCGCGCCCAACCGCGGATCGTCCGTCGCGTTGAGCACCGTGCCTTCCAGATAAATGTAGTGCCCTTCCTTGTGCCGGAAACGCACGATCTCCGTCTCCACCACCCCCGGCGCCTCCGCGAGATGTTTGAACCGCAGCGCGATCCGCGCCGCGTCGTCCGGATGGCAGAAATCGATCAGCGTCAGCCCTTCCATCTCCTCCGGCGCGTAACCGTGGATGCGCTTGTTCGACGGGCTCTCGTAGAGAATTCGCGACGTTTTATCGAACAGCGAAATCCCCTCCGACGAACGCTGGATCAACGCGTGAAAATGCTCCGCCTCGAGTCGCGCCCGTTCGCTCTCCTCCCGCTCCGCCGTGACATCCTCGACCGCCAGTATCCATTTTCCCGCTACGGGCTCGCCACCCGCGCGCAACCGCAGCCAGCGCCCGCCGTTCCCCGCCTTCGCGTAATGCACCGCCCCGGCCCGACTCGCCCGCCAGGCCCGCGCCGCCGCCGGCTCGTCCAGCGCCAGCGCCTCCCACCACGCCAAGCCCGTGCGCGCCGCACCGCCCAGGCCCCCCGCCAGTCCGTCGCTGACCATCTCCACCTCGTCGCCGTCGAGGATCAAAAACCAAAACTCCGCCGAAAGCTGCGCGAGGGGGGCTGGCAACATGAGAAAACGGAAGCGGGACTGAGACGTTAGGCGATCACGAACACGATCAATTTGAACCACAAAGGCACGGAGGCACAGAGTAAATCCGGCCCCCGATCCATTCCGACCTCGGTGTCTCCGTGCCTTCGTGGTGACGGCTCGACCTGTCAGGTAAACCCGCCGCTTCCACCCCGTCCAAACCGGACATTCTTCCGTCCGGATCGGCCATGACGTTTCTTGAGTTTGTCCTTCGCGGGACTCGCGCCCTTAACCCGCCGTCGCCCGGCCGCGCGCCGCCCTTTTCCCTTCCGCCCGCTCGCGCGGGTTCGATCCAGCCTCGCCCTCGCATGAAATCGTCCGCCCGCCTTTCGCTCGCCCTCCTTGCCTCGCTGTTCGCGCTCCCCGCGCACGCGCAGACCACGATCACCTACGCCGACGACGAAACCAACGTCACCGACTACGACACGTCCGCCGGCGGTCCCTACTCGCTCGAGATCGACTCCGGCAGCGCCACCCAGTCCGGCGTCGTCTCCGGCGCCGGCAGCATCGTCAAGACCGGCGCCGGCACCCTCCTTCTGCCGAGCATGTCCGACTTCACCGGCGATGTCACCGTCGCCGGCGGCACGCTCAACCTCGGCGACGAGTCCGCGCCGTTCGCCGCCAGCTTCACCGTCGACGCCGGCGGCACGCTGCAGTCCGGGATCTTATCGATCTTTCTCCAAACGGTGACCGTCGATGGCGCCGGCGCCCGACTCGAGGTGGACTCCACCGTCGGGTCACCCTTCGACGAGGACGCCTACACCTTCTTCACCGCCGACACCACTGCGCTCAACACCCCAACCCAAACCATCGTCCGCAACGGCGGCCTGCTCACCGGAGGACAGCTTGCCTTCGGTGCATTTTCCGATCTCGACCACGAGCTGCGTATCGAAACCGGTGGCACCGTCGAGACCACCTACGCCGTGATCGGCTACGATAATACGGCCATGGCCTCCGCCACGGTCAGCGGCAGCGGCGCCACCCTCACCGTCGGCAACCCGGACGACGGCGGCGGCTTGATCGTCGGCGCGACCTCCGGCGCCGGATCGATCACGGTGAGTGACGGCGGCACGATCAACGCCGTCTCCACCGTGCTCGGTTTCTCCGGCGGCGACGGCACCTTGAACATCGACAGCGGCGGCACCCTCGTGACCTCCTACCTCGACATCGGGAGCGCTTTCTTCGAGGACGCTGCGACCGGGACCATGAACCTCAACGACGGCGGCGTGCTCCGTGTCAGCCCGTTTCCGTCGGACGGAGGCCCGAGCAGCCTTCAATCGTCCGGCGGCACCGCCACCGTCAACTTCGCCGGCGGCACGCTCGAGATCCAGACCCAGGATTTCACCGCCAGCGTTCCCATCACGCTCGTCGGCGGCACCACCTCGACCATCGACATCGCCGTCGACCTCGATGGCAGCATCGATGGCGTCCTTTCCGGCGGCGGCGCGCTCACCAAGACCGGCGGCGGCACGCTCACGCTCTCTGCCGCCAACACCTACACCGGCGCCACCACGATCGGCGGCGGCACACTGGCCCTCGGCCTCGACGCCGCGCTCGCCTCCTCCTCCATCACCGTCGCCAGCCGCGCCACCTTCGACGTTTCGGAAATGGACAACTTCACCCTCGGCAACGGCCAAACCCTCACCGGCGCCGGCATGGTCGTCGGCCCGCTCACCCTCGCCAGCGGTGCCATCCTCGCGCCCGGCAGCCTTGCGTTCGCCGACGGCCTCACCCTCGTCGGCGGGTCGATCCTCGAGTTCCAACTCGGCAGCACGAGCGATTGGCTCGAGGTCACCGGCGGCCTGCTCATCGGCCCCGCGACCGGCCTCGTCACGCTCAATCTGCTCGACGCCGGCGATTTCAATTTTGCCGCGAGCGGCAGCTACACCCTGTTCAGCTTCGTTGAAGGCGGCACGATCGACCTCGAGACCGCCGACTTCACCTTCGGCAGTTTGCTCGCCGGCACGAGCGCCGCCAACTACGCGTTCGACCTCACCCCGACGTCCTTGATTCTCAACTACACGGCAAGCGCGATCCCCGAGCCGTCCACCTACGCCGCCCTCGTTGGCGCGCTCGCGCTCGGCCTCGCCGCGTGGCGGAGAAAAACCGCGCACCGCAGCCCTCCGCCCTCGTGAACCGCCCCGCCGCCGCGCCTCGCTCGGATTCAGGCCGGCTTCCGCCTGGCTGGGATGGCAAGGCGCCCGAAACGATCCGCGTCAGAAAACCGTTTCATCGTCGTCGCGCGGCACGCCGGCTTTTTCGTGTGCTCATCGGCGTCACCTTCGCCGCCGCCGTGATCACCTTCCTTCTGCTTCGCTCATAGAGCCGTCCAGCTGGAGTCGTTGCCGGACCCGGAAACGGGACACTGAATTTCCATCGCGCTTGGAACTTGGCGCTTGGCCCTCGGCCTGTGCAAAAGCCGCGCCTCCGTGTTTACGCAGAGGGGTCGGCTTCGTCCGGCCCGCGGACGACACGTCCTCCGTGATCTTTGCGACCTCCTGTTAGAATCGCCGCCGGGTATGGCCGCGCAGAGCTTGGCCCTCCATTGAAAACAGGGTCGGGTTTCCACCCGCCGGGCGGTTGACGAGCACCTGCCGCCCCACACTTTCGGGCGCTTCCCATGAGCGAACTCGATCTGGCTGCGCTTCGACAACTTCCTCACGCCGCACGTTGGCGGCTGCGGATCGCCGAGTTTGTCGAGGCCTCGGGCGTGCAGGCCTTCATCGTCGGCATCATTGTGCTGAACGCTGCTGTGCTCGGCCTCGAAACCAATCCCGCGGTGATGAACTCCGCCTGGGGCGGCGTGCTGGCGATCGTCGACCGCCTCTGCCTCGGGATCTTCGTCGTGGAGCTCGCGCTGAAACTCGCCGCCTATCGCGGACTGTTCTGGCGGAGCGGCTGGAACTGGTTCGACCTGGCGGTGGTCGTCGTCGCGCTGGCGCCGGGCGCGGGACCGTGGGCGGTGTTGCGCGCGTTGCGCGTGCTGCGGGTGCTGCGATTGCTCACCGTGATTCCGCAATTGCGGCGGGTCGTGGCGGCGTTTCTGCACGCGATCCCCGGCCTCACGGGCGTGATCGCGGTGATGACGATCTTCTTCTACACCGCGGGCGTGCTGGCGACGAAGCTCTTCGGCGCGGCGCATCCGCAATGGTTCGGCACGCTGGGCGAGAGCCTCTATACGCTGTTCCAGGTCATGACGCTCGAGAGCTGGTCCATGGGCATCGTGCGGCCCGTGATGGAAACGCACCCGTGGGCCTGGGCGTTTTTCGTGCCGTTCATCGTCATCGCCACGTTCACGATCCTGAACCTGTTCATCGGCATCATCGTTTCCACCATGCAGGAACTGGCCGTCGCGGAAGGTGAGACGAAAGCGGCGGATACCGCGTCGGCGATCGCGAACTCGCAAGACCCCAAGGCCGTGCTGGCACGCATCGAGGCGGACCTGGCGATATTGCGGCGACAATTGACACCACCGTAACCGACCGTGCTCTTCGTCACCACGGCCGATAGATCGAAAGCGGCGCACGCCAGCCGCGCGACACGCGTCAACACGGTCTCATAAAGTTCAGCACGAAGGGAAAGCCTGCGCCGAAGACCGCGCACATTCCCACGTCACTTGATTTGCGCGTCAGCGGACCGACTGAAGAGAGCAAAGCGGCGGGTAACGAGAGCGACGCCGACGACAAACGCGACCGTCAAAAGCTGCCAGACCGCTTGAGTCGTCGCGTCAGTGGCCTGCTCGATCAGCACCAGCACCGGAATCGCCAGAAACGCCGCGACCGTGGCGATCACGTCGGCGAAACGCTTTCGATCGCGCCAGAACGGTCGTTCGCTCCAGAGCCACAATCCGCATCGCACGCACAACACGGCAAACACGCCACTCACCATCCAGGCCGCGAAGGCCCCCAGTTTCGCGGACGAAGCAAAGAAAGCGCCTCCCAGCATCGCGAACGCCCACAGGCCGATCACCGAAATCACCACCGCAAAGAAACGGAGAATCGTTTTCACGATTTGGCGTGCGGCGCAGTCTTCGCCGGGGGCGAACCGGCGGTCGCCCCCGCCGCTTGCTCGGCGAACCAATTCACGATGCCCGGCATCACCGCCTCGAATCCACCGGGAATAAAAACGTTGAACAAGGTCGCCGGCCGATCCGTGCGATTCTCGAAATCGTGGATCACGCCCGCCGGGATGCGCAGGAATGCGCCGCGTTCGGCATCGATCCACGTGTCGCCCACCCGCACCGCCATGGTGCCATCAGTGACGAGGAAGATCTCGTCGTTGTCGGCGTGCGAATGCGGGCCGGCCCCCGCGCTGTGCGGAGCCACGGTCCACTCCGAAACGCTGTAGCGATTCCCGGTCTCGTCCCCGTCCGCCTTGAACACCGCAAGCAGGGGACCGCACGCGTAGCTGCGTCCAGCGCCAGCGGGCAAAATGATCGGCGCCGCACTCATCCGCGGCGTGCCTCCCGCCCGTCGCACCTCCCCACACGCGATGACCACTCCTCCCGCCCACTCATGGCGTGCGCCCCGATCGCAGTTCGATCATGCTGACGCCGATACTTTTCGCCGAGGTGCGGCGCAGCACGTCGAGCGCTTTCACGACCTCGCCATACTTGATCCCCTCACGGATGTGCACGCCGATGTAGGAGGCGTTCTGAGCCTTTAGCGCACTTTCCACATATTCCACCACCGCATCACCGGGAATCGGCTTTTCATCGTGGCTGATGAAGCCCGCTTCCACCACCAGCGTGACAAACTGATCCCGACTCACCCCACCGCTGGAGCTGCCGGGAAGCACAAAGGAAATCTGCGGGTAATCCTTCTTTTCGGCCGCAAGCAAGTCGGCGCTCAGGCCAACCGCGATCAACGCTATCAGGACGCTCTTTTTCATGGGGTAGATGGGTTGCTGACAGTGAACGAATGCGCGCCCAGCTTGGGCCGCCGTTTCATCGGTGTCGCCTTCATTTTTTACCGGCGCCCTTCGATTCACGGAGCCGCTTTCTCACCACCCAAAGCGCGAAGATCGCCGCGCCGACCGAACCGAGCAGCAACGGACGGCTCACGAACGCTTCCTTGTCCTGCGCGAGCTGCGAGAGCGCGTAACCGAGATTCGTGAGAAGCACGATGAGGCTGAAATAGAGAACGTAGGTGCGCATCGCTTTAGCTTTGCCGGTTGACGTTGCGAAACGAGCCTCATCCGGAATCGGGCGCCACGTGCGCGTCAACCGCTCGAAACGATGCCGGGCTCGGCGCGGACTCCCGTCCCGACCGGGAAAGACACCGGACTCGGCCAAACAGTGGGGCCAGGTAGGCATCTTCATCCGGCCAGATCAGGAGGCCATCTTCACCCCTCGCCGTGGATACCGCTATTACACAGCAGCGAAGATTCTCCCATTGAAACAGACGAACAATCAGCCGCCGATCCGCCCCTTCAATTCGAAGCTCAATCGCCGTTACCTCCGAAAACGCAATTCGACGACGCCCGACTTCCCGGCCGAGGCTCGCGATCTCTTTCTCCTCCGTGGGGCTGAGCTCCAGCTCGCCGGTTGGACTCTCCTGAATACGACCCGTCAGCGCGAACACCCTCGCTCCCGCATCGCGCGACATCGAAAAAGCAAATCCCTCGACCGACGCAGGATCGCCGTGGCGCGTCATCGCCCAACTCGAGTCGACGGTCCCGTCCATTTGCAGCGCCAACTCGGGCACTGGTATAGCCGCCATAACGCGTAGGGCGCAGACCGACACCAACACGGCGACTGGAAACTTCATTGGCCGAACAATTGGTAGGCCACGACTACGGCTGGCGCGTCTCCGGCGCGGCGGGGGGCGTGCCTCCCGTTGACATCGGCTCTGCCGCGATCGGCTTCTTTCGCTCCTCCACCAGACTGATCTCACGCAGCTTTGCCCCTAGATCTGAGAGATCTTTGGTCTCGCTGATCTCAGAGAGACGACTGCGTTCCACACGAACGATCATCTCTTTGTCTGGATGTTTTGAATGCGGTAGAACAATCACGGCCTCGCCGGTCAGAGGGAGATCTCGCGTTTCCTTTGTCTGAAAGGATTTAGTGATAAGCCCAAAAACCAGCGGGAGCCCCAGACCAAACCCGATGATGAGCACGGGGACCCAAAACGCGGCTCCTCCAATAATCATCAAGCGCTCCATCCCGCCCCGACTCCATCTTTCCGCAACCTGTGCACGACCGCTCTGGGAGAAGATCGCCCCGCACAGCTTCCAGAAACCAACGAACGCCCATACGAGCATCTCCATGATGCCTGCTATAACCGCGCTGATAGCTTCTGCGATCGCTGCCATTTTATCGCCGGACAATGCAGCTTCCCCCGCCGCGGGGGATCAATCTCTGTTTTGCGGAATCAAGGTTTTTCGCGGCCGCGCCGTGTCCCGGCAAAAGCTCGAGCAGAGCCGGAACTCGCGCCGCCATGACTCTCTCAATCCGCCGCCTTTTCCTCAACCACCTCACTCCTTGAAGGCACCTCCGCCTCCGCGCCCTCTGCGATCTCTGCGTTAAATTCCGTCTCCCAGATCCCGTCCCTCTCGCGTCAAGCTCGAGCTCGTTGCGCCCGCGACAAACCCGCAGCCGGAGAACCACCCGCGAATGACGCGAATCGATCCGAATTTCTGACGGCCAAACACCGGCGCCCGTCGCTAGGCAACGCCCCTTTCAGCCCTTCTTCGCGGTCGCGCTTCCATTCGCGTGAATCCGCGCGGATTCGCGGGCAACTCGCTGACTCCCGCCTCGCCGTTCACTCGACCCCCGAGCCGTTCACTCGCCACCCGCCGCGCTTCGCTCGCCGCGCGAGCCGTTGGCTCGGGTTGCTTCGCACGCAACTCCACGCCGCTCCACGGTCCGCTCGTCGCCCGCCGGTGACGCCCACGAAAACAAAACTTCGAAAAATTCCCCGCCATGAAAACCGCTTCCCTCCTTCCTCGTCGCGTCCTCGCACTCGGCTTCGTCCTCGCCCTGACCTCCGCCCTCTCTCCCGCGCTCGCCGTCGCATCGCAGACGTTGCAACCCGGCCACCGCGCCGCGCAACACCTCGCCGCTCACGGTTCGCTCCCGCTCAAAACCGTCGGGCCCTATGTGCACGTGGGCACGTTCCGGATTCAGGTCTCAACCAAGCTCGGCCGCCCCGACTTCGCACTACCCGACGGCACGTGGCTCTACGAAAACTACACAATCCCGCCAGGCGACGCCCGCGGCACGCTCGTCGTGCGTTTCGAAAACGGCCGCGTCCTCGAACTCGCCCTCGCCACGCCCGCCGTCGTCGCCGCCCTGCGCGAGCGCGGAAACGCAGCCACTTTCGTCCTCGCCAGCAAGCCGTAATCGACACCGCCTCGCCATTCGCGACCGCGTTCAGCGGAAACCATCGGCCCGTAGCCGGACGGGTTTTCCCTCCGCCTTGTTCCGCCCGGATCGACCTGGAGCCGCGGCGCCCCCGCCGCGCGAGAGACGGAAAAGCGGAAGACGCGGCGAGGGCCGCGCGACTCCATCGCACCGGTGCAACGCAGGGTCGGTTCTGAGTTGCAGGTGGGAGCCTGCTTGCAGGCGATTTCTCGCATCGTCCGCATTCGACCGCCATCCCGCTGCTCACGCAGCGAGCCACGCGCCGTCACCCCTGCTCCGCGTTTCTCCCTTTGCACGCCGGCGCCGCGCACTCAGCATGCGCGCTTCCGATGACGCTGCTGATCCGCCACGCCCGCATTCTCACGCTCGCGCCTTCCAAAACCGACAGCACCCCAACCACCGCACGCCGCCGCCGCGGTCCGGCATTGCGCGAACTCGGCGTGATCCCGCGCGGCGACGTCCTCGTGCAAGACGGCAAAATCGCCGCCGTCGCTCCCGACCTCGGCCCGCCCACCGCCGACGTCCAGGTCATCGAGGCCGACGGCCGCGTCCTGATGCCCGGCTTCGTCGATTGCCACACGCACGCCTGCTGGGCCGGCGAGCGGCTCGACGAATGGGAAAAACAACTCGCCGGCGCATCCGCCGACGACCTGCGAAAAAGCGGCGGCGGTCTCTTCGCCACCGTTCACGCCGTCCGCGAAGCCACCCGCAAGCAACTCGCCGCCGCCCTTCGCGCGCGCCTCGATCTCATGCTCGCCGGCGGCACCACCACGATCGAAGTGAAAAGCGGCTACGGCCTCACCCTCGACGCGGAGTTGAAAATGCTGCACGCCATCCAGCGCGCCGCGCAGGAATTCCCCGGCACCGTCGTTCCCACCGCGCTCCTCGGCCACGCCATCGACGGCGATCCCGCCAACTTCACCCGGCTCGTCGTCCGCGAAATCCTTCCCGCCGTCTGGCACGAGTTCCCGGGCATCACGATCGACGCCCGCTGCGCCGACGACGCCTGGCCCGTCGAAGCCTGCGTGCGGCTCTTCGAACGCGCGCGCAAACACGGCCTCGAAATCCGCGTGCACGCCGACCAATCGACCTCCACCGGCATGATCGGCGAAGCGTTGCGCCTCCACGCCCGCAGCGTCGACGGCCTCGAAGCCGCGTCTAAACCCGATCTCCTCGCGCTCGCCGCCAGCGACACCTTTGGCGTGATGCTGCCCGCCACCAGTTTTCACACCGGTTCCCGTTACGCCCGCGCCGGCGCTTTCGTCGACAGCGGCGGACTCGTCGCGCTCGCCAGTAACTACAATCCCGCCACGTCCCCGACGCACTCGATGCCCTTCGTCATCGCCACCGCCGTCCGCTGCTGCGGATTGACGCCCGCGGAAGCCATCTCCGCCTGCACCGTCAACGCCGCCGCCCTCCTCGGCCTTTCCGATCGCGGCACCATCGAACCGGGTCAACGCGCCGATCTGATTCTCCTTCGCCACCGCGACGAACGCCTCCTCGCCCACGAAATCGGCGGTAATCCCGTTGATCGCGTGATTGCCAACGGACGGCTTATGACACCCCAAGTTCCTTAATATCAGCTACCTATCGTTGGCTTGTTAAAACCTTGTGAATAACTCGGGTTTGACTTGGCCAATAGGGTGTAATGCTCAGGCCCATGAACATGAGCAGCAAATTCCTGGCGATTTTCGCCGTGCTCTTGTTACCCTGCCTCGCCGGCGGCACCGAAAGCCGGCTCGCGCCACGAATCACGCACGCCCCCGACACACCGGTCACACCGGTGAGTTTCGCGATTCCACGCTACACCCTGACCGCTCACGAACGCGACGTCGTCGCCGCCTGCCTCGTCCTCGAGGCCGCGTCGCAAGGCGACCTCGGGCTGCGCGGCGTCATGGCCGTGATTCGCAATCGCGCCCGCGGACTCCCCGAATTGTTCGCGCCCACCGTCCTCCGGCGAAAGCAGTTCACCTCCATGAACAGCGCCACGTCCGGCCAACGGCCCCTCAGCCAACTGATCGCGCGCGCCCAACGCGACCCGACTTGGCCGCGCGCACTCTCGATCGTGGACAAAGCCACCCACGCCTCCTGGTGGGACCCGACCGCCGGCGCGACGCACTACACGCTGTCCACCGAGCGCAATCGCTGGACCCGCAAGCTGCAACGCACCGTCATCATCGGCGCGCACTCGTTTTATCGGTAAGACCGATCACCGAGCGCGCACGCCCCCACCACGATCCGGCTTCCGGGCGCGGTTCTGCTCCCGCCGGAAATCCCCGACGCGCCAATGCGGTATTCAACGCGTGGCGCGTCGACGCGTTTGCGCCTAAGCTGCGCGATGCATCCCCACCTCTATTACATTCCCCTGATCATCCTGATCGGCGCAGCGTTCGTCCTCTACATGCTGCGGCGAAACCGTCGCGAAGGCTCCGGCGGGCGCCCCGCCGCCACTGACCCGCGCAACCTCCATCGCGACGACGATCCCGCCCGCCGTCGCGCCATGAGCGAAGGCCCCGGTCCTCGTTGAATCGCCCACGCTCCGCCCGTCCCCGACGGATTTGCATCGCGCCCGACGCTCCATCCCCTTCCGGCGCGATCGTGCCGGCCTGATCGACTTTTTCCCGTCGCAACTTTCCTGTTCCCGGCGGGTCTTCGAACCGTGCGTATTTTGAAGGCAATTCTCACCCTGCTCGTCGTCGCCGCCGCCGTCATCGGAGGTCTTTTCACCGCCGCCATCGTCGCCCTTGCCAGCATCGCGGTGCTCGTCAAGCGTCGCTTCCTGCGCCACCCCGCCCGCCCCACCGTTGCTCCTGCGCCGCCGGCCTACCGCCCACGGTCCAACGCCCCCACTGGCGACGTGATCGAGGTCACGGCCACCGAGATCCCGGTCGGAGAAAACCGCACGCCTTCGGGCACGCCCTGAGTCACCTGCTCGCTCTCTAGTATGGTGTCCCACAAGAACCCTTAATAAATCGCAAGGGGCGGCAGCGCCGGTAGGGACGCCTCTCCGAGGCGTCCGTGCGCTGCAAAGATCGCGGAATTACTAAAGTTATCTCCGGGACACCACACTAGGGACTGTTTGGGAATTCGGTCATTGCGAGAGCAGGCTTGCCCGCCTTCGGAGGGAGCGAAGCGACGAAGCAATCCATCCAGCTGGGTCGCCACGGCGCGCTTCGCGCACCTCGCGATGACAGTCTATTCCCAATCCCTAGCCCACCGGCGTGCCCACGCCTTGTGCAGACGAGCTGCACGAACGCCCTTCCACCTCAGGTGAACGCCTGAAAATCAGGCCTCCCACCTCCAGCGCGGCTTGTTAGGGCCTTTATTTCAGCTTCTTACCGAGGAGGCTGACGCGTATCCGCTTTTCTGATTCGCCGCGGCATCCGATGCAGCGTCGAACGATGAAATCACTCGGCCTTCGCACCAAGCTGCTTGCCGGCGCACTCCTGCTCGCCGCCGTGCCCCTGCTGATTGCGACGTTCGTCATCCCTCCGCACATCGAACGCCTCCTCACCGCCCACGGGCGCGCCGCCCTCGTCCAGACCGCCCGCGATCTCGCCGTGCTCACCGAGCAGGTGATCGCCCAACATCGCGAGGTCGTCCGCGGCATCGCCAGCATCGAGGGCGTCGCCGATCGCGTGCGCGCCCGCAATGCCGGCCAGCTCGATCCCGGCGGTCTCGCCCAACTCAACCGCCAGCTCGGTGCCTTGCTCGCTTCGCTCAGCCCTCACTATCAGGGCCTTTGGGCCGCCCATCGCTCCGGCGTCATTTTCGCCGGCACGTTGAAAAACGGCGACACCACCGCCTACGCCAACCTCGACGTGCACGACCGCGCCTACTTCGTCCAGGCGCGCGACACCCTCCAGCCGGTCATCAGCGAACCGATGATCTCCAAGGTCGGCAACGTGCCGATCGTCGTCATCACCGTCCCCCTCAAGACCCCCACCGGCGAGTTCGACGGGCTGATCGGCCTCTCCGTCGAGGTCGACTACCTCGCTCAAATCATCAGCACCCAGAAACTCGGTGAGACCGGTTACCCCTTCGCGATCGATCGCCGCGGCCTGATGTTCGCCCATCCGGACCCCGCGCGGACCATGAAGCTCAACTTCACCGAGGTCGCCGGAGCCGAACTCGTCGCCCGTCGGATGCTCGCCGGCGAAACCGGCATCGAGGAATATGTTTCGAGCCAAGGCGACCGGAAGGTCGCCGCCTTCAGCCCTGTTGCCATCACCGGCTGGAGCATCGCCGCCAGCCAGAACGCCGACGAATTCACCGCGTCGATCCGCCGTCTTCGCTGGTTTCTTCACCTGCTCCTCGCCGCGTGCCTCGGCCTCGCCGCGCTCGCCGGCATCGTGTTCGCCCTGCGCGTCACCCGGCCCGTTCGCCAGGCCGCTTCGACCCTCGGCCAGGCCACACGCCTCATGGACTCCGGCGCCGCCGAGATCGCCGACGGCGCGCAGACGCTGGCCGCCGCCGCCTCGCAACAGGCCGCCAGCATCGAGCAAACCTCCGCCTCGCTCACCGAACTCACCGCCACCACGCGTTCCAACTCCGAACGCGCCCGCGAAGCCGCTCAACTCGTCCAGACCGCCGGCCAGCGCATGCAGAGCGCCGGCACCCGCATGTCCGATCTCGAACGCGCCGTCCGCTCCGCCGCCGAAGCCGGCGAACAGACGCGCAAGGTCATCAAGACCATCGACGAAATCGCGTTCCAAACCAACATCCTCGCGCTCAACGCCGCCGTCGAAGCCGCCCGCGCCGGCGAAGCCGGGGCCGGTTTCGCCGTCGTCGCCGACGAGGTCCGCAGCCTCGCCGGCCGCGCCGCGCACGCCGCACGCGAATCCGCCGAGACGCTCGAGCGCGTCGGCGATCTGGTTAACCGCAGTCGCGAACTCGCCGCCTCCACGTCGCAGGAATTCGGTCACGCCCAGGCCGACGCCGACCGCACCGCCGCCCTCATGAGCGAACTAGCCGACGCCAGCCACCAACAATCCTCTGCCCTCGAACAGGTCAGCAATTCGCTCCTCGAATTCGAATCCGGCACACAGGCCGGCGCCGCCCACGCCGAGGAATCCGCCGCCGCGGCCCAACAGCTCCGCGCGCAGGCCGTCACCATTCGCCGCGAGATCGGCGTCCTCGAACATCTCGTCGAAGGCACCTCCGCCACCGCCGCATCCCAGGACGAAATCGCTCGACCCGACCCGGCCGCCGACGCCCCGCCTCCGCTCGCGAATCGGCCCGCGCTTCGCCGGCCGCCGCCGGCCCTTCGACAGCCCGCCTTCCGCGCATGAAATCCCGGACCGCTCTCGCGTTCACCGCCACCCTGGCCCTCGCCGTCGTCGCGCCCGCCAAAACCATCTTCGACTCGTCCGCGCAACTCCGCACCGGCTTCGATACCAACCCGCTCGCCGCCGGCGGCCCCGCCACCGCCGCGCTCGGCGGCGACGAATCGTTCTTCACCGCCGCCGGCCTGACTTTCGGCCTCGCCACGCCCGCACGCCCCGACGCCGCCTCGTTCAAACTCGGCTACGCCGCCGAAACCGTGCGCTTCGAAAACTGCCCCGACGAAAATCACACCACGCACCGCCTCAGCGTCGCCGCGCGCCACACGGTCGGCGGATGGAAAATTTCCGGCGACGCCTCCACGCTCCACGTCGACGGCGACCGCGACACCCTGCCTTCGATCGCCGCCTGCAACGGCAACGGCACGTCCCTCTGGCGGGAACGCCGCGCCCAATGGCAGCACCGCGCGAAATTCCTCGCGCAACGCGACGCCGGCGCGGCGCGTATCCGTTTTGTGGGCACGCTGCTCGACTACGACTATCTCACCCGCGCCCGCGCCGGCCTCGCCGCCTTCGCCGACCGCGCCGACCGCCACGGCGGCGCCGATCTCGGCTGGAAGCAATCCGCCCAATCCCTCTGGTTCGCCGGCGTCCGCCTCGGCGCCCAGGACCAGGACACGATCCCGCTGCCCGGCGGCTCCATCGAATGCTCCAACCGCTACACCCGCGTCCTCGCCGGCTGGGAAGGCGCGCTCGGCGCCAACACCACCCTCTCGCTCGCCGCCGGCCCCGACTTCCGCCATTACGACGGCGCCGTCGATCCACGCGTGTTTCGCCAGCGCCGCCACACCTTCGGCTGGTTCGACGCCTCGCTCACCACCAAGCTTTCGCCCTCGCTCACCCTCACCGCGAAAACCACGCGCTGGGCCTGGCTCTCGAGCACCGGCAAATCCGCCTACACCGATTTCGCCGCCGAGGTTTCCCTCGGCTGGGTGATCGACCCAACCCTCTCCCTCCGCGCCACCGCCAAGGCGCACCAGTGCTCCTATTTCCCCACCGTGCGTAACGACTGGGAATACCTCGGCGGACTCGGCCTCACCTACAAACCGTCGCCCCGCTGGCAGCTCACCGCCGACGTGCTCGACCACCACGGCTGGAACGAACTGCCCGGCCTCGAGGACCGCGATTTCCAGCGCCTCGTCGTCACCGTCGGCGCCAGCGTGAAGTTGTAAGCCGAGCCGACTTTCCCGGCAGCGAGAAAAGCAGTGCGGTGCTTCCGCCCGCACATCGCTCCGCGCACCGCCTCAGCGAAAAAGTCCCGGCCTGACCTCGCCAGTTCGTCATGCTTCATCGACCTCGCATCACGCGGCTCGCAGTGTGATTCCTTCCATCGATGAACACCCTCCTCGCCCATGATCACGCATCGCGTCGCAACCGCGGCGTCGCTCTCATGCTCGCGTCCACGGTGTTCTTCACCGCCAACGTGCTCCTCATTCGCGCGCTCGGCGATTTCGCCGCGCACAATGTCTGGCTGATCAGCAGCACGCGTTTCGCGGTCGGCCTCGTCCTGATCGCGCTCGTTTACCGCCGCGAATGCGAGCCGTCGCACCTGTTTCGCAATCCGCGGCTCGCCAGCCGCGGACTCGTCGGCGGCCTCGGCGTTTACGGCTATTATCTCACCGTCGTGCACCTCGGCGCCGGCCGCGCCACGTTCATCAACAACACCTACGTCATCTTCGGCGCGCTCCTCGCCGTTTGGCTGTTGCGCGAACGCTTCGGCTTTTCCATCGCCGCCGGCAGCATCGCCGCGCTCACCGGCCTCGCGCTGCTCACCAACGCCTTCGCCGCCGGCAGCCGCACCAGCCCGTATGACCTGCTCGCGATCGCGGTCGCGCTCGGCTCCGCCTTCATCGTCGTCACGATCCGCCAGCTCCACGCCACCGAACACACCTCGACGATCTTCGCCGCCCAATGCGTCTATGGGCTGCTGATCTGCGCGGTCCCTTCGTTCCTGCACCCCGCGCCCGTGCCCCCGCTCGCCTGGACGCTCATGCTGCTCGCCGGCCTCCTCGCCGCGGCCGGCCAGCTCGCGATGACGCGCGCCTTCCGCGATCTCCCCGTCGGCGAGGGTTCCTTGCTTCAGATGCTCGTGCCAATCGGCATCGCGTTCGGCGGTTTCCTGTTTTTCGACGAGCGCTTCGCCCGTCACGAATTGGTCGGCGCCGCGCTCATTCTCGCCGGCACCACCTTCACGTCCTTGCGCCGCTGATACGGCTCACCAACGCCGCCGACGTCCGCGCGTGCAGGCCTCAGACGTCGTTACGGCGTTTTCACCGAGCATGGTCGTTCGGGAACTGAGGTAAAAGCCTGCTTGCAGGGGATTCCAACGTGGCTCGCTGCGTGAGCAGCGGGATCACCGTCGCCCGCAGGCAGGCACCGACAACGGACGGCGATTTTTTTTTGAAGCCCTTAAATTTGGACTCCACGGCCAGCCTGGCCGACGACCGCGGCAGGCGACGACTTCCGGCGCGCCGGGACTGAACTCGACGCCCGAGCCGCTTTCACTGTCGCCGCCGGTTGTTCGGGCGCGGGCGCGTGACCGTCGCGCGCGCCATTCACCAGCTCGCGAAGATCGGCGACGGTCTGTTTCATCGACGCCGATTGCGCGTTCAGCTCTTCGGCCGCCGCGGCGGTCTCCTCCGCGTTGGCCGCATTGGACTGCGTGACCTTGTCCATCTGGCCGACGGCGGAATTGATCTGGGTGATGCCCTGAGTCTGTTCGTGCGACGCGGTCGCGATCTCGCCGACAATCTCGTCCACTCGTCGCGCCTTCTCGACAATGGCGCCGAGCGACTCAGCCACTTTCGTGGACACGGCGCCGCCATGTTCGCTCTTGGCGATCGAGTCTTCGATCTTCACCGCAGTCTCCTTCGCGGCGGTGGCGGAACGCTGCGCGAGCGCCCGCACTTCCTCGGCCACGACCGCAAAGCCGGCGCCGGCCTCGCCCGCCCGCGCCGCTTCGACGGCCGCGTTCAGCGCGAGGATGTTTGTCTGAAACGCGATCTCGTCGATCGTCTTGATGATCTTCGCAATGTCGCTGGAGGACGATTTGATCGCGTCCATCGCCTGGCCCATCGCGGCCATGTCCTCGTTGCCTTTCTCGGCCGCGGCCCGCGTTTCGCTGGCGAGGTTTTTCGCCGTCACCGCGCTGTCCGCGTTGCGCCGCGTCATGGAGGTGAGTTCCTCGATGGACGAACTCGTTTCCTCGAGGCTGGCCGCCTGTTCGCTGGAACCATCCGCGAGCGTCTGGCTGCTTGCCGAAACCTGCGTCGCCGCGGAAGTGACCTGCAGCGACGCGTCATCGAGCGACGAGGCAATTTGCGCCAGCGGGCGCGCGAGAGAACGGGAGAACGCATACGCCAGCGCGAGCGATCCGACGACCAGCGCCACGCTACCCCACAGGGTCACAAACAGGAGCCTCTGACCTGACGCCGCGCTCTCCGCGTTGCGCGTCGTCAGCAGGGCCCGCTCCACGTCGATCGCCGCTTTGAAGACGGCGCGAATGCCGTCGAAGAGTTCCTTGCCGACCGGCTGCGCGGCAAACGCGCCGAGCTCTTCGAACTTCGCCTGGCCTTCGTTCACGCGACGCCGCAGCGCGATGCCCTGCGCCGCGAAGTCGTTTTCCCACGCCGACGCCCGCCGCCCGATGTCCTCCCAGCGCGCAACCTGCTCGGGATTGTCGGCCGTCAGAGACTTCAACTCGTCAAGCGCCGCCTTGTAGTCCGTGCCCCCGTTTTTGTAGGGCTCGAGGAAGGTTTCCGTTCCGCCCACGAGGAAACCGCGCAGCCCCGTTTCCATATCGACCAGAGCGCTCAACGCTCGGTCGGCCGTCCCGATGACCGCGCGCGTGTGCTGCACCCAGCGGGCGTTGGAAAGATTCTGCTGGGTGGTCCGATACACGAAGGTATTGGCCCCCGCGACGGCGGCGAGAACGATGCCGAAAATGGCGAGAAGGCGCGTTTGGATGTGAAGACGGCTGAAGACTCTCATTCTTTTTCTGGGAATACGGGCGTAAAGACTCGTCCGAAAACCCCGATACTTTAGAGCACCCGATCGATTCTCCGACGCCGCTGCCGCGCGTCCCGCGCCCCCAAAGCCGTCAGCCATGATCGTCCGCGACACCGGATGCCACTGACCGCACGCGGCTTCGAAGAGCACGCCGGTGACTTGCGACGGCCAAAACCCTCACCGTCCGCCGCTCCCAAAAAAAGCTGAAACGCGACCACCCATGTTCTCTCCGCCGGCCCACGCGCACGTTCCCCGACGCTGAAGCGGGCCACCGCTACGCTCGCGCATCTTTCCCCGACACTCCAACGTCCTCTCAGCAACCCCACCATGCGCCGCCCCCGCTCTCTCCCCGCGTTCGTCCTCATCGCGCTCGTTTTCGCGCTCTCCGCCCACGCCGCCACGCTCGTCTTCGACCGCGACGCCGGCCCCGTCGACTTCGGCGCCAACGAACTCTCCGCCGCGCTCGCCCCCGACACGGTCGTTCTCCAACCGCTCGCCTCTCTTCCGCGCTCCCCGTCGACCGACACCCTCGTCCTCGCCCTCGCGTCGTCCCCCGCCGCCCAAAACGCCTTCGCCGCCGACCGGCTCGCGCCCGCCGCCGACCTTCGCCCCGAGGGGTTCAGCCTTCGCGTCGCGCGTCCCTCCACCACCGCACCCGCCCCGCGCGAAATCTGGATCATCGGCGCCGACGCCGCCGGCGTCATGTATGGCGCCCTCGAAGTCGCCGAACTCGTCCGCACCCGCGGTCTCGCCGCCGTCTCCGATCTCGATCACAACCCGCACTTCGCCGAACGCGGCGTGAAGTTCAACATTCCCCTCGACGCCCGCACGCCGAGCTACACCGACGCCGGCGACAGTGCCCAGCAAAACATCCCCACCGTCTGGGATATGAATTTCTGGCGCGACTACATCGACCGACTCGCGCGTGACCGTTACAATCTCGTTTCGCTCTGGAACCTTCACCCGTTCCCTTCGCTCGTCCGCGTGCCCGAATATCCCGATATCGCCCTCGCCGATGTTCACCGCTCCACCGCCAAATGGAACGAGCTCTACTCCACCTGGGCCGTCGGTCTCGACGCCCCCGAAATCCTCGACCACGTCGAGATCCTCGCCCGCCTCACCATCGACGAGAAGATCGCGTTCTGGCGCGAGGTCATGCGCTACGGCCGCTCGCGCAATGTGAAGTTCTACGTCATCACGTGGAACGTCTTCGTCAACGGCACCGCCGGCCGCCACGGCATCACCGACGCCCTCGATAACGCAACCACCGTGGACTACTTCCGCCGCAGCGTGCGCGAACTCGTCCTCACGTATCCCGACCTCGCCGGCATCGGCCTCACCACGGGCGAGAACATGCTCGACGCCACCGCCGCCGAAAAAGAGGACTGGGTTTTCCGCACCTACGGCCTCGGCGTCCTCGACGCGCTCGCCACGCAGCCTGACCGCAAAATCGCCTTCATCCACCGCCAGCACGAAGCCGGCGCGCAGGAGATCGCCAAGCAATTCGCCCCCCTCATCGCCCACCCCAACGTCGATTTCATCTACAGCTTCAAATACGCCGAGGCCCACGCGCTCAGCTCCACCAAACAGAATTTCCACGAAAACTTCCTGAAGGACGTCGGCGATCAGCCCGTCCTCTGGACGCTGCGCAACGACGACGCCTACGTTCTCCGCTGGGGCGCGCCGGATTTCGTCCGCGAGTTCATCAAAGCCATGCCGGCACATCCCACCCGCGGTTTCTACTACGGATCGGACCAATGGGTCTGGGGCCGCGATTTCCTCGACCGCAAACGCGCGCCCGACGCGCCGCGCGAACTCGAGCACGTCAAACACGGCTACCACTGGCTGCTCTGGGGCCGCCTCGGCTACGATCCCGACCTCTCCAACGAACGTCTCCAGTCGCTCCTCGCGGAACGCTTCCAGCTCAGCGACACCGCCGCCGCCGAGCTCTTCGCCGCCTGGCAGGACGCCTCGATGATCTACCCGCTCACGACCGGCTTCCATTGGGGCCGCTTCGATTTTCAATGGTATATCGAAGGCTCGAAAAGCCGCCCCGATCCCGCCCGCACGCCCACCGGTTTCCACGATCTCAACCGCTTCATCTCGCTGCCCCCGCATCCGGAGAGCGGATACGTTTCCATCCCCGACTACGTGAAAGCCACGCGCGAAGGCGCCGCGCCCGCCGGCACCACGCCGCTGCAAGTCGCCGAACACCTCCACGCCCACGCCGACCGCGCGCTCGCCGCCGCCGACCGCTTCCCACGCACCGGCACCGCCGAACTCCGCCGCACGCTCGAAGACATCCGCGCGATGGCCCACCTCGGCAAATACTACGCCCACAAGATCCGCGCCGCGACCGAACTCGCCTTCTTCCGCGCCACGCAGGACCGCACGCACCACACCGCACTCGCCGCCGAACTCAACCAGTCCGCGTATCAGTGGCGCTGCTACGCCTCGCTCTTGCTCACCTATAACCGGAATCCGGTCTGGATGAACCGCGTCGGCCACGTCGACTGGCGCGAACTCTACACGTCCGTCCTCTACGAATTCACCACCACCGACTCGCCGCTCGCGATTCCGTCGATGACGCCCACGCCCGGCGGCACGATCCTCGAAGCCGAGGACGCGCGCACCAACAACGCGCCCATCCGCCACACCGCTCCCGGTTTCACCGGCACCGGTTACCGCGACCTCGCCGGCTCCCAAGGCCGCCGCTGGGTCGAGTGGACCTACGACGCGCCCGCCGCCGGCCGCTACATTCTGGAGTTCCGTTACGCGATGCGCCGCCAGGAAACCGAACCCGCCGCGCTCACGATCAACGGCGAACCCGCCGACGCACTCACGATCTGGCCCACCGGCGGCACGCAATCATGGGCGTGGGATCGCGCCGTCGTCACGCTCCGCGCCGGCGCCAACACCCTCCGCCTCGCCCCGCCGCTCGGCCCCAACCTCGACCACCTCAACATCCTTCCGCTCACCCCGTAGCGCGGGCTTCAGTCCGCACCCGGTGGCAGGAGGCTGCAAGCAGGCGATGCTGCCCTGCCGTGTGGCTCGCTGCGTGAGCAGCGGGATAAAACGCCCTTTCGCCTCACCGCCTCCCCGCCGCCGTATCGCCGACCGCCGCCGCCACGGGATTCCGGCACGACTGCCACGCGAGAAACCGCCACTTCCCACCCTCCTCGCGCCACACCGCCAGATAATTCAAATCGACTTGGAACGGCCCGCCCGCAGCGCGCAGATCGATCACCACCCGCCCCGACATCAGCGCCACGCCCGGCCCCGCCGGCACCACCGTGCGCTCCTTGTAGTTGAAATTCACATACACGGAGGCACCCGTGACCAGCGACTCGATAAAGGACGCCTTGGCGTCGACCACCCCGTTCGAATGCGCATACCGCAGCTCGTCGGAGAGAATCGCCCCAAGCCGCGCCGCATCGGCCGCCTTCGTCGCTGCCATGCGTTCCTCGTCCGCCGCAATCACCGCGGCGATCACGGCCGCGTTGTCCGCCGCCGACAACGCCGTCCATCCAAGCACCAACCAGGGCAGCCAACGCAACAGGGTCTTCATAGTGGGGGAAAATCGCCGCCGGGGCGCTGACGATTGGGGTGGCGCCGACGAGCGAGGCCGCCAGCAAAGCGCCCGTCCCCACCCGCGCAAGCCCAACGCCGCGCTTCCCCCGGCACCGCCGCTCCATTTTCTTCGCCTCTCCGCCCTCTTTGCTCCGTCTTGCTCCCATCCACCCCATGAATTCCTCCGCCCGCCTCGCCGCGCTCGGTCTTTTCTCCTTCGCCGCGATCTGTCCGCTGCCCGCCGCCGACGAACCCCGCGCGATTCCGCTCTGGCCCGACCGCGCACCCGCAGAAACCGCTCCACTTCCGCCCGAGTTCGACATCACCGCTCCGACGGACCGCCGTCCTGACGGTCGCCGCGTGACTCGCATCGCCAGCGTCTCGACGCCCACGATCACGATCTATCCCGCCGACCCGGCCGTCGCGACCGGCGCCGCGGTGCTCGTTTGCCCGGGCGGTGGCTACGAACGACTCGCGATCGACATCGAGGGCACGGAAATCTGCACGTGGCTCAACTCGATCGGCGTCACCGGCATCATCCTGAAATACCGCGTCCCACGCCGCGAAGGCATCCCACAACACGTCCCGCCCGCCCAGGACGCCCAACGCGCTCTCGGCCTCATCCGCCATCGCGCGGGCGAACTCGGCCTCGATCCGCAGCGCATCGGCATCATCGGTTTCTCCGCCGGTGCGCACGTCGCCGCCGTGTTGAGCGCGCATCAGGACGAACGGCTTTATCCCGCGATCGACGCCGCCGACGCCGTGAGCTGCCACCCCGATTTCGCAATGTTGATCTATCCCGGCTACTTCACCGCCCGCGACCGCGAGTGGGGCATCGCCCCCGAAGTCGCCGTCACCGCCGGCAAAACCCCGCCCACCTTCCTCGCCATGGCGCAGGACGATCCGGTCCGCGTGGAGAACGCCCTGTTTTACTACCTCGCGTTGAAACAGGCGAACGTTCCCGCGGAGCTTCACGTGTATCCAGACGGTGGACACGGCTTCGGCCTCCGCCCGACCGGCACCGCCGCCACCTGGCCCGACCGCGCCGCCGACTGGCTCCGCGCCTCCGGCTGGCTCAAACCGATGTGAACCGGGCCATGGTCCGGCGCCCCCGGGAGCACCGTCCCCTGGGAACGCCGACGTCCCCGTCGGCTCGTCTCACCCAAAGTCGACGAGGACGTCGACGCTCCCAGCCCATCACCGCTATCATTGACCCAGAGATCAACGAGCCCGAACCCAGAGTTTACAAACACCACTCTTCCGCTCCGTGCCCTCTGTGTCCGAGCTCAATGCCCTCTGCGTTACAAAATCCTCTCCTTCTTCATCGCCTCATTCCTACTCATCTCGCTCCCCCGTCATGAATCCCCTCCGCCGCGCCTTCCTCTCCCTCCTGGTTCTCTCCGCCTTCTCCGTCTTCTCCTCCGCCGCCTTCGCCGTCTCGCCGCTCAAGGCCCTCATCCTCGACGGCCAGAACAACCACCATTGGCAGATCACCACGCCGCACCTCAAAAAAATCCTCGAGGAAACCAACCTGTTTCAAGTCGACGTCGCCACCGCCCCGCCGAAGGGCGGCGACATGAGCACGTTTCGACCGAACTTCTCCGACTACCGCGTCGTGATTTCGAACTACACCGGCGACGCCTGGTCCGCCGAAACGAGAACGGCCTTCGTCGACTACGTGCGCAGCGGCGGCGGCTACGTCGTCGTTCACTCCGCGAGCAACGCGTTTCCCGACTGGAAAGAGTATAACGAGATCTGCGGCCTCGGCGGTTGGGAAGGCCGCGACGAACGCTGGGGCCCGTGGGTTTACTGGGACAACAAAATCATCCGCGACGCCTCGCCCGGTCGCGGCGGCGATCATGGCGCCGTCCACGCGTTTCTCGTCGCCGCGCGCGAGCCCGATCACCCGATCATGCGCGGCCTCCCGCAAGCCTGGCTCCACGCCGCCGACGAACTCTACAACCGCCTCCGCGGTCCGGCGGAAAATCTCACCGTGCTCGCGACCGCCTTCGACGATCCCGCCATCAACGGCTCCGGCCGGCACGAGCCGATCCTGTTCACCGTCACCTACGGCCAGGGCCGCGTCTTTCACACCCCGCTCGGCCACGTGCGCAACGGCAACCTCACCGCCATGCGTAGCGTCGCCTTCATCGTCACCCTGCAACGCGGCACCGAGTGGGCCGCCACCGGCGAAGTCACCCAGTCCATCCCGCCCGACTTCCCCACCGTCGAAAGCTACTCGCTCCGCTAAACGTGTTCCCCGCGCTACAAAACCGCCGCAGCCTTTCCAAATCACCACTCCCGGCTCGACGCCCGCGCGAACTTCGCGCTTCCCGTAACACCGTCCGCGTTCTATGACCGGCTTTCCCGCAACCAATTCGCCTCGCAACCGTCCTTAGCCCCTTGCCGCAAACACCCGGTGTTTGCGTCACCGTCCGGCCCTCGCCGGACATCAACCCCCACCTCCTCGGAGATAATAACCATGAAGAAACTGATCCTGTCCCTCCTCACTGCCGGCCTGCTGCTCGGCGCCACCGCCACCTTGCGCGCCGGCGACGAAGCCCCGAAAACCGTGATCCACGTCGTCACCGTCTCGTGGAAAGAAGGCACCACGCCCGAGCAAATCCAGGCCGCGCTCGACGGCGTCAAGGCGCTCCCCGCCAACTTCAAGGGCATCAAGCGCGTCTGGACGAAGACGGTCAAAGCCCAGGGCGGCAAGAGCCACGCCTTCGTGATGGAGTTCGCCGACGAAGCCGCGCTGAAGGAATACAGCGGCAGCGACGCGCAGAAGGAATGGTATAAGGTTTACACGCCGATCCGCGGCTCGAGCACCACGTTCGACATTTCGAACTGAACCGCTTCCGCCAGCAAAGCCATCATTCCCTCCGGGGCCGCGCACGCGCGGCCCCTTTTTTTTGGCACCGTTCGAATGGACTGCAAACCGCCGTCCGACGTGGCTGCGGTGCTTCAGCCCGCGCCGAACGCGCCGAGCCCGCATTCTTCCTACCGCATTGTTATCCCGAGCCCGAGGCTTGCCCGCCTATGGCGGGAACGAGGGCATGGCGCTCCAGCTGACGCAAGCCCAAGCCCCCGGTCTTCGTCAGCTTTCGTCGGCCGGAAAGACCGCCCCCACACCCCGCGGCCTCCTGCTTCCTCTGTGTCGGCGCTCCGTGACCTCTGTGTCCCAAGGCTCGATTGAATTGGCCCGCCGCATCCAAAAATTCGATACATCCCCCCGCGTCCTTTGCCCTCCTGCCGCCATTCTCCCCGCCGTCCGTTTGCGTTGCCGCCCGGACGCAACCTTGCCTCCTCTTCCGCGTCAGCCGCACGATCCAACTTCCCCATGAAACGCCTAAAACTCCTCGCCCTCTCGCTCCTCGGCCTCGTCGCCGCCAGCGCTGCGCACGCCGAACAGTTCAGCGTCGCGCTCTTCACCAAGACCGATGGCTGGCACCACGACTCCATCAACGCCGGCGTCACCGCCATCCAGGAGCTGGCAAAACTGCACGACTTTAACGTCTTCTGGACCGAGGACGCCAACCGCGTCTTCACCGACAAGGAGCTCGCGAAATACAAGGTCGTCATCTTCATGCTCACGACCGGCAACGTCCTCAACGACGAGCAACAGGCCGCATTCGAACGCTACATCCGCGCCGGCGGCGGCTTCGTCGGCGTCCACAGCGCCTCCGACACCGAATACGACTGGCCCTGGTTTACGAAGATGGTCGGCCACATGTTTCACATCCACCCCGCTGTCCAGACCGCCACCGTCAAGGTCGAGGACTTCAACTTTCCCGGCATGGACCGCTTCGCGAAACGTTTTCTCTTCACCGACGAGTGGTATGAATTCGGCCCGCCCACCTCCGACCAGTTGAAGTTCCTCCTCTCCGTCGACGAGAAAACCTATAAACCCGCCGCCAACTGGGGCGCGAAGAAAGGCGACGGCATGGGCGATTTCCATCCGGTCTCGTGGTATCAAAATTACGACGGCGGCCGCGCGTTCTACACCGCGCTCGGACACCTGCCCGCCACCTACACCGATCCGAATTTCCGTCACCACCTTTACGGCGGCATCTACTGGGCCGCCACGGGAAACAGCTTCCGCGCCGAGTAGCCCACCGCGTCACACCCGCCCTTTGAGGCTGGGTTCGTGCTCTTGATCCTGCCCGTGATCGAACAACCCGCGGCGCCCTTCCCCGGGCGCCGCGCTCTTTTTTGCGTCCGGTGGCTCTGCGCGTGAGCGCAGGGATTTCAGGCGTCCTCCTCACCGCCGGTCATAGCGATAAGTTCCGCGCAACACCTGCGCCGGCCGCGCCTCGCCGCCCGAGGTCGTTCCGTGGGTCCCGAGCAGGGAAATACCTCCATCGAGGTGAATCGCCTTCCCGTTTTCCTGCCACAAATCCCCGCCGGCCACCTGCACGTCGTCTGCTCGCTCCTCCATCCGCAGCATCGGCTCCGCCGCCTCGCGCGCCGAAAGATTCCCGATCCGCACCGGCCCGAGAAACGTCACCCGCGTCGCATTGATCCCCGTCCAGCCCTGCACGCCCCAGAACTCTGTATTCGCCGCGTAAATACCGCCGAACTCTCCCGTGAGGCTCTGCACGCCGATCGCCTGGATGTCCGCCACGCCATCATACGCCTGCCCTTCCGGAAAAAGCGACTGATCGAACGCATTCGCCCGTCCGACTGAAAACACGCTCACGTTCGTCGTCCGGTCCGCCCCCACGATTACGATCGTCGCGTGCCCTTTCACATAATCGACGTCCTGCCGATACCTCACCGGTCGCGCCGGCTCGCTGAACGCATCCAGCCGGATCGTCAGGTTGCCCCGACCGGAAAACTCCACCTGCACGATGTCGTCGTTCAAGTCGATGAACGAACACCGCGTCACCTGCCCAGCGTCGGCCCGAAACGTCGCCGCCCGTCCCGTCAGCAACAATTGGTCATACACGTTGCCGTTCGGATGAAAGATGTCGCTCCCCACCTCCACCACGTCGCCGACAAATTTCTTGTGCGTCCGCAACCCGATCGTCAGCGGAATCGACTCCACCGCCCCCGCCGCATTCGTCTCCGCATACGCATAGAATCCCGCCTGCCCCGGCGTCATCCAGCCGAGCGACACCTGCGAGTCGAAAAACGTCAGATTTCCGTTCGTCTCCCCGTCTTCGACCCACATCCCGGAATACGCGCCGTTCGTCTGCCAGGTCGCGCGAAACACCTCCACGCCGTCGCGCCGCCACCGTCCCGTCGTCGGCCTCCGCCCGACCGTGCGAAACCCATGATACGTCGCGAAATTGCTCTCGATCTCCGGCACCGCCTGGTCCGCGCTCGCAAACGTGATCACCGGCGCGTCCGTCACGACCACACTCGCCTCCCGACTCCGCAACGTCGCTCCGCCCGCCGTCGCATCGACGGTGTATCCACCGCTCCGCGACACCTGCGCATTCGCGATCGTCAGCGTCGCCCCCGTCTCGCCCGCGAGCGGCGTTCCGTTGAACCGCCACTGATACGTCGCCGCGACGTCCGTCACCGCGCGCAACGTCAGCGTCGCGCCCGCCGCGATCGTCGCGTCTCCCGGTGCGAGCGTGAACCCCAACCCCGGCACATAATCGCGCTCCACCTTCACGTCCGCCCATTCGTCCGGCGACGTCCCGCCGATCTCGACGACCGTAATTTTCACCCCGTTTGCCGCATCCACCACCGACATCCCCGGCACGAAACGCGCGTCGAGAAAATCCGTGTTCTCCGCCGCCTCGAACATCGGCCGGATCAGCTCCGGCACTTCCAATCCCGGCCGCAACGTGTCGAGCCGTTGAATCAGCACGCCGTCGCGCGGCGCCGCGTGAATCTCGAAATCGTCCGCGCTCTGGTTCCGCGCCACGCTCACCCAATATTCGATCCCGTTCCCCGCCGGCACCACCAGCGCGCGCACGCCGTCCGCCTGAAAATGATCGTAGCGATACACCCGCGTCGTCCCGGTCGTCGTCGCCCGCGTCACCGCCTCGTCCGGCCACCAGCCCGCGCGCTCCTTCCAGATCGCGGAGAAATGCTGCGGCGCATCGTGGCCATTCCCCATCGGATCGAACGGATTCCCATACTCGTTGCGGCTGCCGCTCGCACCAATCGGGTCCGACGTGTTCGACGCCCACGTCCCGCTATGCCCCATCCCGAACGAATGTCCCAGCTCGTGCGCGACCAGATTCGCCGTGAACGCCCCGTTGATGTGAATCCATTCGCCGCCCGACACCCCGCCATAGGGAAACTCCGCCAGCGGCGCGAAAATCACCGTGAAGTCGAACCCCTCCGGATCGAACCCAGCCGCCTTCGCCGCCAGCTTCGCATCGCCCACCAGCAGCGTGTAATCGTTCCCATACGCCGCCTTCGTCTTCGGCAAGGTCAGCACGCCCGTAAACGTCGGCGCGAACTGCACCAGCCCCGCCGAGTTCTCGTAAAAAAAGTCGTCGACCTGCAGCATCACCGTCCGCACCTCGTCCTCGCCCAACCCCGTCTCCCCGAACACCGTCCCGACCGGATTTCCCGTCTCACCCGCGAACACGACGCGCACCGCCAGCAGCGGATAAATCCGCGGGGCCACCGGCCCTCCGGCCCTGACGTTGAAACGCTGATACGCCTCCGGCAGCACGAGGCATCGCCCGTCCCCGGTGGGAGAGCCCGGCGCCGCGATGTTCGCCTTCGCCACCCCGGTGAGTGCACCGCACAGCACCGCCGCCAACGCCACACGCGAGAGACCTCTTTGAGAATTTCGTCGCATGCCGATTTCGCCCATCGCGACTCGCTACGCACCGCCCCCGCCCGCGTCAACGCCGCGCACCGGAGCGCAGCTGCATTCGCTGTTTCCGAGTGGCTCGCTGCGTGAGCAGCGGGAAAGACCCCCTGAATTCCCCGCGCTCACGCGCAGCGCCACACCCATCCGCCGCCCCCCTTTCTCACCACGCCCTCACCAGCGAAACGTGAACTTCAACGTCAGTTTCGCATCGCCCGTATCGCCCACGCTGGAGTTCCACACGCTCAATCCGAGCAGATCGATCGTCGTCCGGCCATCGGCGCTCGTGAACAGCCGCCCCGTGCGGATCATCTCCAACGCCCGATTCTTCGGTGCCGCCAGCGCGGGGCTTCGCAGTTCGCGCACCACATAGCGCTCGAGCACCACCACGTCGCCCTCCGCATTCAGGTCGGTCGCCGCCTGCTCCGCCGCCGCGCCAGCAATCCTCGCCGTTTCTTCGCGCACCCGCGCATCGCTCAACACCTGCTCGGTGATCCGCCGTTTCGCCGTCGCCGACAACAACGGCACGCGTCGCCCGACCGCGTCCGCTTCAACCTCCACCGCCCGCCTCGCCGCAAAAATCGGCGGCCGCTCCTCCTCCACCGCCACCAACGAATTCGCCGGCCCAAGGCCGACACCCGCCGCGATCCCGATCCGGACGACAACGCCTCGCACGATGGGGTTCATGAGCACGCCATGTGAAACGCAACGGAACTGTCGGTTCCTGCAAAAATCCTTCAACGCGCCCGACTCCTCCCAACCCGGGAGCCGCGGCGCCCCCGCCGCGCATCGTCCCCCATC
>JAEYYL010000402.1 GCA_023430825.1 Verrucomicrobiota bacterium
CTAAGAGTCTGTCGGACTTAGGCGCACAAAGGCGTTTATAGATGCATATTCGATCTCACGGGACCTTTTTATCGCGAATAATCGATGCCAGATGGCCTTCATTTTCTAAGTCCGACAGACTCCTAAAGGAGGGGCGGCATGGCGGTGGCGGTGAGGTTGAGACGGGCGTGTTTGACGCCTTTGCAAGCGGCGAGCGTGTCGGCGAGGACGCGGAGTTCGCGGGCCGGCCCTTGGACGAGAAGGACCTCGAGGTAGTGGTGATGCTCGAGGTGCACGTGCATGGAGGTGACGACCATCAGGAAGTTGCGGTGCTGGATGTCGGCGAGTTTCCGCTGGAGGTTTCGTTTCCGGTAATCGTAAACGAGCGTAATGGTGCCGGCGAGGCGTTGGGTGCCGAGTTCCTGGGCGTGCTCGATGAGGCGGTCGCGGGCCATCTCGGCGATCGCGTGGGAGCGGTTGGGGAGTTTGCGGCGCGCGACCATGTCGTCGAGTTCGTCGAGGAGATCGGCGGGCAGGGAAACGCTGAAGCGGGCGAGCGCGGGTTTGGGTCGAGGCGACATGCGGTGCAGAGTGGAGTAGTTGGTAATGAGTAGTCGGTAATTGGTGGGGCGAACGCGGGCGGAGGCGGCGTCGGCAGGGAGAGTCCGTGGTTATGACCAAATGCTAGATACCAACTACCAACTACGGCCTCGATGGCATGTTTATTCCACATCGTCGCCGGCCTGGGTGAGGCGGACGATGGGGAGTTTTTCGACGTGGTAGTCGATGGGCGGATGGATGAGGGCGTCGAGGCGGCGGCGCGTGGCGAGGA
Source organism: Verrucomicrobiota bacterium (assembly GCA_023430825.1). Classification (GTDB taxonomy): domain Bacteria; phylum Verrucomicrobiota; class Verrucomicrobiia; order Opitutales; family Opitutaceae; genus Opitutus. The sequence goes on from JAEYYL010000402.1 coordinate 812, forward strand.
ACTCGGGCGTGTTGAGCTGCGCGGGAGAGCGCGGACGCGGCACGGGGACCTCGATGAGTTCCTGCACTTCACCGGGGTTGGCTTTGAGGACGAGAATGCGGTCGGCGAGGAGGATGGCTTCGTCGAGGTCGTGCGTGATGAAGAGGATGGTGACGTCGACATTGCGCCAGATCTCGAGGAGATGGGCCTGCATCTGCGCGCGGGTCTGGGCGTCGAGAGCGCCGAACGGTTCGTCCATGAGAAGAATGCGCGGCTGGGCGGCGAGCGCGCGGGCGATGGCGGTGCGCTGTTTCATGCCGCCGGAGAGTTGGGCGGGGTAGGCGTCCTTGAAGCGCGTGAGGCCGACGAGGTCGATCCACTGGCGGGCTTCGCGTTCGGCCTGGTCGCGGCCCATGCCCTCCATTTCGAGGCCGAACATGACGTTGCGCATGACGGTGCGCCACGGGAAGAGGGTGTAGCCTTGGAAGACCATGCCGCGATCGGGGCATGGTCCGCTGACGGGCTGGCCGTCGAGCAGCATGCGGCCGGAGGAAGGTTCCTCGAGGCCGGCGAGGATGCGGATGAGGGTGGATTTGCCGCAGCCGGACGGGCCGATGACGCAGAGGAATTCGCGGCGGTGAACCTGGAAGTTGATGTCGCGAAGCGCGGTGACGGTGCCGCCGCTCGAGCCGGACGGGAAGGTGCGCGTGAGGTGTTCGACGTCGAGAACGACGGGACGTTGCTTCAGTTTGGCGAAGCGCTCGGCGACAGCGGGGGATTGGGCGCGGTAGTCGGGGAGCGGGAGCGAGGCGTCGGGGGAAGTCATCGCAGGAACCGCCCGCGAATCACGCGAATCGCCGCGAATCGGAGTTCGGAATTAAGGAAACTGAAACCACGGATGGACGCGGACGAACACGGATGAGAAGGGAGATTCGCGGACATTGGCGTGATTCGCGGGCGGTCAGGGTTTGGGTTTTTCGGGGAAGAGGAGGACGTCGCGGCCGGCGAAGAGGCGTTGGAGGAACGTGGAGAAACGGCTCGGGCGCGTGAGTTTCCATGGGAAGAGCCGGCGGCCGAACCAGGCGAGCACTTGGTCGGTGGCGAGACCGATGACGCCGATGATGATGATGGCGGCGTAAACGTTTTCGAAGTTTCGATACTTCGCCTGCTGGTTGATGAAAAACGTGATTCCGCTGGAGACGCCGACGACCTCGGCGACGATCAGGTAGGTCCACGCCCAGCCGAGGAGGATGCGCTGGTCGTTGTAGAGATCGACGATGCTGTTGGGGAGGACGACGCGCAGGAGGAGCTGCTTGGGGCGCGCGCCGAGGGTTTGCGCGGCCTCGATGAGCGCGGGGTCATGGCGACGGACGGTGTTGGCGACGACGAGGACTTGTTGGAAAAACGTGCCGATGACGATGATCGCGACCTTGGGCGCCTGATAGATGCCGAGGACGGCGACGGCGAGGGCGCCGAAGGCGGGGGCCGGCATGTAGCGGATGAAATCGATGACGGGCTCGGTGAGGCGTGAGAGGGGTGGATAGGCACCGCAGAGAATGCCGAGCGGGATGCCGAGGAGCGAGGAGATGAGGAAGCCGCGGAAAATGGTGTCGATGCTCAACGCGAGGCTTTCGTGCAGCCAGAGATCGCCGCGGAGAACGGGCTTGGTGGTGAACGCGGTGTAGAAGGCGCGCGCGACCTGGTGCGGAGCGGGGAGGAAAACAGGGTTGGCGGGTGTGCCGGTGGCGGGGCGGAGCGTGGCGTCGGAGGTGGCGTCGAGTCTCGCGTTTTCGGCGGTGAAGACGGCGCGTTCGACGAGGAGGCCAGGCGTGAACCACGCGACGCTGCCCGGATCGGTGACGCGGACGAGCGGATGCCAAAGCCAGGGGATGTAACTGAAGGCGGACCAGACGGCGAGCGGTAGCAGGAAGGAGAGGACGGTGAAGAGGCGTCGGCGATGCGGCGGGAGGTCGCGACCGATGGCGAAGAAACGAGGATTAGGCATCGCGTGGCGGCGGAGGGCGGGAGCGACCGAGGGTCAGAGGAACCGGGAGGCGCATATCACCGCCTTGGAGTAGGAGTGCGAATGATCGGAGGATAAGGGGGCCGCGCCCTCGCCGGGTGAGGAGAGCGAAGCGCGGCGAGGGCGCCGCGCCTCCATGGTTTAGCGCGCGAGGGAGTTCGCGGCGTCCGGTGGGTTACTTTTTGCCGAGGGCGAGGGCTTCGGCGGTGATTTTGTCGTCGATGTAGGAGGCGACGTCCTGGGCGTCTTTGTAAACGCCGTTGGCGACGTTGAACTCGTCGGAGACTTTCGAGGACCCGAGGAGCGAGCCGAAGGTGCCGTTCTTGTTGGCGATGATCCGGGCGCTTTCGGCGAGGGTGAGGAAGCGGGTGCCGCCGATGAACGCGGCATACTCCTCGGGCGTCGAGCCGGTGCGCGCGGCCATGATCTTGAGCGCGTCGGCTTTCGTGGCGGGATCGGTGATGTAGGCGAGGGTCTTGTCCCAGACGGAGACGAGTTTCACCCAGGCGGCGCGGTTCTGCGCGAGGCTTTGGGGCGAGACGGTGATGGTGTCGTAGATGAGGCCGGGCTCGTCGGCGGAGGAGTAGATCGAGGTGGAACCGGCGAGGGCTTTGAGGGCCTGGCCGGAGTTGGGCTGCCATGCGGCGATGGCATCGACCTGTCCGGAGGCGAGGACCTGCGGGGTCTGGTTGGTGGGGGTGTTGACGATCTCGACGTCGGACTCGGTCATGCCGGCTTTTTTCAGGCCGTTGAGGAGCATGAGGTGTTCGACGAAGCCGACCTCGAGGCCGATCTTTTTTCCTTTGAGATCCTTCAGCGATTTGATGCCGGGGCGGGCGACGATCATGTCGTTGCCGTTGCTGTAGTCGGTCAGCATGATGATGACGTTTTTGGCGCCGTTGGCGCCGGTGACGAGGGCGTCGCCGTTGGTGACCATGACGGCGTCGACCTGGCCGGCGGTGAACGCTTCCATCGACGGACCGTATTCGAACCAGAGGAATTCGGCGTCGACACCGGCGTCCTTGAGCCAGCCTTTCTGGATGGCGACCTCCCAGGCGACCCAGCCCGGCCAGTCGCTGTAGGCGATCTTCAACGGAGCGGCGGAAGCGGACGTGGCGGCGGAAACGAAAAGGGCGGTGGCGAGCAGGCAGGCGGAGGCGAGGCGGCGGAGGAGCTTCATGGCGAGAGCGGCGGTTGGGAGCGTGTTACGAATGTTTGATTGCGTGTTACGCCGTGGACGTGAGCAGGGGCCGTGCCGGGGCTGCGGAAAATTTTCGCCGCGCGGGCAGGCGGACGACCGAGGGTTTGTCATACATTATATGACAATGTGCTGGGGACGGGCCGGCGGGGCGACGGGGCGAGCGCAGCGGGGGGCGCGAGCCGGTGATGGGTGACGGGACGGGAGGCGCGGAGGTTTGTCATCTATTATATGACAAACGCTTCGGGAGGTCCGGAGTGGCGAGGAGACGGTCGGTGGGGACGCTTGGTGGGGGGACGGTCGGGGCGGAGGACGGGAGCGGGGCGAGGCGCCGAAGGGCGCGGAGGTTTGTCATCTATTATATGACAATTGCAGCGTGAGCTGCGGGAGAGAAGCGGGGGGGGATTGTCATCTATTATATGACAATGGGGCGCGAGCCGCCGGGGGGGAGAGGCGGGTGGCGCGGCGGGGCTCGTCGACGGCGTCGGCGGGCGGGGATGGTGCGATAGAGCCGGCTGTTCTTGCCGTCGCCGACGATGGCGGTGAGGAGGTTGAGGACGGGGAAGTCGGGGTGGGTGGCGGCGGGGATGTGCCCGCGTTGACCGCGTTGCCGGCCAATGACGATCACCGTTCGAGAGTGGCCGGCTGGGCTCCGAACCGCTCATGCCCTTGCGGTGGCCGGCGTGGGCGCGAGGATTTCAACGACGATCGGCGGCACGCGCGATCCGGGTCGGGCATCGGTCATCAGAGGTGGTGCGGTGCTTCTGTCACGGAATGGAGTTCCGGTGCGGGTTGAAGCATCGCACTGTTACCTTACCGGCGTGCGCAACCGTGCATGAAGCGCGGCTGGCGGACATCGCGCCCAACCGCCGCTTTACGGCTGGGCGGTCGAGGGGACGCTGCCGGCTTTGATCAGGAAGAGCGACTCGGGCTTCACGTATTTCTTGATCGCGGCGTTCACGTCGGCGGTGGTGATGGCGGCGATCTTTTGCGGGAATTCGTCGAGCCAGCTTTGGTCGTAGCCGCGGTGGATCGCGGCGAGGAGCGAGCCGGCCATGCCGTCGGTGGTGGCGAGGGAGACCTTGAAGGTGCCGACGACGTTTTCCTTGCGGCGCGCGACTTCGTCGTCGGTGACGCCTTCACTATGCCAGCGGGTGAGCTGGCGCTGGGTGGAGGCGAGGCCCTGTTCGAGCAGGGCGGGGGCGAAGGTGGCGCCGATCTTCCATTCGCCGTCGTTGAAGGTGTCGCCGCCGAGGCTCGAGCCGATGCCGTAGGTGAGGCCTTCCTTGTCGCGCACGTTGGCCATCAGGCGGCCGGTGAAGCCGCTGCCGAGGATCGCGGTGCCGAGGCGCAGGGCCTGGTAGTCGGCGTCGCGGTAGCGCAGGCCGCTGGGCTGTCCAAGCACGACGGATACGCTGGGCTTGTCGGCCATGAAGAGGGATTGTTCGCGCGGGGCGTCGGTGCCGCGGGCGGGGGCGGCGCGCAGGACGTCGACGCCGCCGGACCAGCCGGCGAAGTGCTCGGCGACGGCGGCCTGAAATTGCGGGGTGTCGACGTCGCCGACGACGACGAGCGTGAGATGCGCGGGGCCGTAGTATTTTTGGTGAAACGCCTTCACTTCCTCGAGGGTGGCGGATTCGGCGGCGGCGATGAATTCCTGGGTGGTGGGAGTGCGGTTCGGGTGGCCGACGGGATAGATGGCGTGGTTGAAGGCTTCGCCGGCGCGGAAGTCGGGGCTCTCGAGCGAACGGCGCAGGCCGCCGATGAATTGTTTTTTGGCCTTCTCGAATTCCTCCGCGGAGAGAGCGGGCGTGCGCAGCTGCTCGGCGATGAGCGAGACGACGAGCGGCACGTCCTTCTTCAGGCATTTGGCGCTGATCTCGGTCATTTGCGTGCCGACGCTGAAGCCGATGGTGGCGCCGACGCGCTCGAGTTTCTCGGCGATGGCGAACTTGTCCTGCTGGGTGGTGCCCTGGTCGAGGAGCATGCCGGTGAGCGTGGCGACGGCGACGTTGCCGTCGGCGGAAAACGCGTCGCCGGCGGGAAGCGAGCCGCGGATCGTGACAACGTCCTTCACGCCGGTGGGGTAGGCGAGCACGTCGACGCCGGCGATCTTCGAGCGCACGACGTTGGACGCGATGTCGGCGTGGAGCGCGGTCGCGAGGGACAGGAGGCAGAGGACGGAGGACAGAGGACGGAGGACGGAGAACGGAAGACCGAAGACGGAGGACGGGGAAAGGAGGACGGAAGCGGTTTTCATGGGAGCGGTGGGCGCGGTTTTACTCGGCGGCGGCTTCGGATTTCAGCGGGACGAACCAGCCGGTGGTGCTGCGGTCGACGTCGAGATACTGTTTCGCGACGCGCTGGATGTCGGCGGTGGTGACCTTCTTGGTGGCGTCCTCGATGCCGTAGTAGAGCGTCCAGTCGCCGGCGGCGATCCACTCGTTGAGGTTATCGGCGATGGAGAACGAGCCGTCGCGTTTATACGCGGTGTCGGCGAGGAATTTGGCGATGGCGGCCTGGAGTTCGGCGTCGGTGACGCCGTCGGTTTTCACGCGTTCGATTTCCTCGAGGGCGATTTTCTCGACCTGTTCGTGGGTGACGCCGGGGGCGAGGGCGATGAAGGTGAAGGTGAGCGCGGGGTCGCGGTTGGCGAAGGGGAAGACGTAAACGGCGTTGGCGAGATTGCGGTCGGTGATGGTGCGATAGAGCCGGCTGTTCTTGCCGTCGCCGACGATGGCGGTGAGGAGGTTGAGGGCGGGGAAGTCGGGGTGGGTGGCGGCGGGGATCTTGTGGGCGAGGGCGACCCAGCCGAGTTCGCCGGCGCGTTTCACGATGGTGCGACGGGGGCCGGTCTGGTCGGGTTCGACGGTGTAGAGTTCGGGAATCGGCGCCGGGGAGCGGGGATAGACGCCGTAGTGTTTCTTGACGAGGGCGAGCGCGGCGGCGGGATCGATGTCGCCGATGATCGAGACGGTGGCGTTGTTCGGCCAGTAGAAGGTGTCGTAGAACTCCTTCAGTTTTTCGATCGGCACGTTTTCGATGTCGCTGCGCCAGCCGATGGTGGGGTGGTGATACGGATGGGCGACGAAAGCGGTCTGGAAGATTTCCTTGAAGAGGGCCTGGACGGGGGAGTTTTCGCCGCGCTCGAATTCGTTGCGGACGACGGTCATCTCGGGCTGGCGGTCGGAGTCGCGAAGCCAGAGGTTGCGCATGCGATCGGCTTCGATGGCGAGATAGCCCTCGAGGTGTTCGTTGCCGATGTTGGCGTAGTAGTTGGTGCGGTCCTGGCCGGTGGTGGCGTTGTATTGGCCGCCGATGCGTTCGAGGAACTGGTCGACGCTGTTGCCCTTCTCGCGGTTGAACTCGGGTGTGCCCTTGAACATCAGGTGCTCGAGGAGGTGCGTCGCGCCGGTGGTGCCGGTGACCTCGTTGCGCGAGCCGACGCGGTAGGTGACCATGAAGGTGAGCGTGGGGCTCGAGTGCTCGGGCATGAGCAGGACGGTGAGGCCGTTGGCGTCGAGGGTGTATTCGGAGATGGCGCCGACGGTTTTGACGAAGGAGAAGCCATCGACCTTGGCCGGGGCTGCGGCGGCGTCCTCACCGGCGGCGAGCAGCGGGAGCGGGAGGAACGCGAGCAGGAGCAGGGGAAGCGATTTCAATTTCATGCGGAAGAAGTCTGTCGGCCAAGGTGTGGAAACTCGGCGAAACGCCAAGCCGTTAGCGTTGAACCCGCGCGGGCGCGGCACGAGCGGCGGCGCGGCGGGATGAGCGGTGGGAGGGCGGCGGCTCACCGGGACGGTTCGCCCTACCGTGATGCGTCTTTCGAGAGTTCTATGCGCTCGCGGTGGGCTGCGAGCGGCGGTCGTCGGTTTCGAGAACGGCGTGGAGTGCCTCGATGAGGCGGGCGGTGACGAAAGGTTTCTGGACGAAGCCGGCGAGGCCGCGGCCGGCGAAGCGGTCGGTGGAGTCGGTCTTGTTGTAACCGCTCATGAGGATGATCGGCAGGTCGGGGTTGAGGCGGTGGATCTCGGCGAATGCTTCCTCGCCGTCCATGACGGGCATGGTGAGGTCGAGAAGGACGGCGCGAAAGCCGTCGGGATCGTTTTGGACAAAGTCCACGGCTTCGCGACCGTGGACGGCTTGGACGGTGGTGTAGCCGAAGCGGGCGAGGATTTTCACCGCGATGTCGCGCACGAATTCCTCGTCGTCGACGACGAGGACGCAGCCGCGGCCCTTGGCGGCATCGGGTGGGGTGGAATCGGCGGATGAGCGGGCGGGAGCGAGGCCGACGGCGGCGGGCAGCAGGAGTCGGAAGGTGGTGCCGCGTCCGGGGGCGGTGTCGACCTTGATGGCGCCGCCGTGGCCGCGGGTGATGCCGAGCACGGCGGACAGCCCGAGGCCGTGGCCGCTGAATTTCGTGGTAAAGAACGGCTCGAACATCCGGGCAACGACCTCCTCGCTCATGCCGCAGCCGCTGTCGCCGACCTCGAGGTAAACGTAGGGACCGGGCTGGAGGGAGGGAGCGAGATAGGTTTTCGCGAGGTAGGCCTGGTCGGCGTGCATGAGTCCGGTGCGGACAACGATGCGGCCGCCGTGCTCGCCGCAGGCGTCGGATGCGTTGATGACGAGGTTCATCGCGATCTGACTGAGCTGCGTGGCGTCGCCTTGGACAGGAGGAAGCTCGTGGGCGAGGTCGAACTCGAGCGTGCACTTTTTCGAGATCGAGACCTTGAGGAGGTGAGTGGTTTCCTCGACGAGGCGGGTGAAATCGACGAGTTCGGTGGCGAGCTGGCCGCGGCCGGAATAGGCGAGCATCTGCCGGCAGAGTTCGGCGGCGCGGAGGGCGGCGAGTTCGATCTGGTGGATGGCGTTTTCGGTGGGGCTGTCGGCCGGCACGTCGAGGCGGGCGAGGGTGGCGTTGCCCAGCATGACGGTGAGGAGGTTGTTGAAATCGTGAGCGATGCCGCCGGCGAGCACGCCGAGGCTCTCGAGTTTTTGGGCCTGGAGGAGGTTGCGTTCGGAAGCGAGCCGGGCTTTCTCGGCCTCTTTTTGCGGGGTGATGTCGCGGGCGACGGTCGAGATGGTGCGGGGTTGACGGTTTTCGTCGTAGTGGACGACGAGCAGCTGGGAGACGGGGACTTCGCGGCCGGTGGCGTCGAGGAAAGCGGTTTCGGCCTGCCAGATGCCGTGGGCGAGGGCGGTGGGGAAGCCTTCGCGGAGGATTTTTTCCGCGGCCCAGGAGGGATGGTAATGGGCGAGGGTGTGGCGGGTGCGATCGGGTGGAGCGTGTTCGCCGCGGAGGCGTTTGAGGGCAGCGTTGCGATAGAGCACGCGACCTTCGAGGTCGGTGGTGCCGATGAAATCGGGGGTGGCTTCGAGGATGGCGAGAAGGCGGGATTGTTCGTTTTCGGCGCGGTTGCGACGGGTGACGGTGGCGCCGAGGCCGAGACCGATGGTGGCCACGGCGATCTCGAAGAGGAGCAGGTCGGTGACGACGATGATGGAGGCGCGGGCGAGCTGCAGCGAGAGCAGGGTGCCCATGATGAGTGCGAACACCGCGATGGTGGCGCCGGGCAGGCCGTGGCGGAGGCAGATCCACACGAGTGGCACGAAGCACAGGTAATAGGCTTGGTGCGGGTGGAGGTAGCCGACGCCGTGGACGAGCGCGAGGAACGCGACGAGGGTGAGACCTTGAGCGGCGATCTCGAGCCGCTCGCGGGTGGTCCAGGTGCGGTGTGGCGCCGGTGCGCCACCGGAGAGCGCGGGCGCGAGGTGGACGAGGCAGAGGGGGACGACGGTGAGGACTCCGGTCAAATCGCCGATCCACCAGCCGAAGGCGATGGCGCCGAACTCGCTGGCGGGGAAGTGGGCGGCGGCGATGACGAGCGCGGAACCGATGGAGGCCGAAAGGGTGGGAGCGGCGACGTAGGCGGCGACCAATCCGGCGGTCTGGAGTGGGCGGCGGGGTTTCGGCACGGGACCGAACCAGTGGTGGACGAGCGCGCCGGCGCCGGCGTAGATGATCGTGATGGACAACGGCAGCGCGAATTGCGTCCAGCTTCCCGGGCTCGCGCTCGACACGAGCGCGGAGTGGAGGTTGGCGGCGAGCACGATGGGCGCGGCGCGCAGTCCGAGCATCGTGGTCAACGCGAGGGCGAGGCCGACCGGGGGATACCAAAGCGAGACGCCGGGGGCGACTTCGAAGACGCGGGCGCTGGCGTCGAAACCCGCGTGCAGGAGAAAATAGACGAGGTAAACGACGGCTGCACGGCGGCCGGTAATTGTATCCATGATACGACGGCGATTGCAGTGTCCGGCGCGGAGCAGCGCAAGGGTCAAAGGGCGCTGGCGCAGACGGGTCCGGCGAGCGGCGGGCGGAAAATGAGGACAGTTCCAGCGGAGCCGTGGCGGGGTGGAGGAGACAAGACTGCTGGCAGGCGATTGTGACGCGCTGCTCGCGCAGCGAGGCACCCCGGGATCGCCGGACGGGAGATTTCTGCCGTCTGCTGACCGCTTAACCGGTCTCATGCAGCAGGCGGTGAAGCCCGACGTCCTCGTCGGGAGGACGCCTCGAGTGCATGAGTCTAACTTAACCCAACGTGGCGGCGATTTTTTCGCGGAGGTGGGTGATGCGCTGTTTCGATTCGCTGTTGCGCACCGCCATCGCGTAGGCGGCGGGTTCGCCCACGAGATAGACTTTTTTCCGTCCGCGCGTGATCGCCGTGTAGATCAGGTTTCGCTGCAGCATCATGAAATGACCTTTCAGCAGCGGGATGACGACGACGGGATATTCGCTGCCCTGCGACTTGTGGATGCTGATGGCGTAAGCGAGCGCGAGGTCGCCGAGTTCGCCGCGCTCGAACGTGTGGCGGTCGCCGTCGAAATCGGCGTCGAGCGTCGCCTTGTCGGGATCGACGGCGACGATCGTGCCGATGTCGCCGTTGAAGAGGTTTTTGTCGTAGTTGTTGCGCAGCTGGATGACCTTGTCGCCGGCGCGGTATTCGCCGGAGGGGCCGCGGAGTGAAGGCGCGGGCGCGCGGGCCGTGGGGAGATAACGCGTTGCGCCGGCGGATGCGGCGCCGGCGGCGAGTGGATTGAGCGCGGCCTGGAGCTGGGCGTTGAGGTTCGCGACGCCGGCGATGCCCTTGTGCATGGGCGCGAGGATTTGCACGTCCTGCACGGGATTCACCCACGAGAGTTTTTGCGGGAGGAATTCGGTGCAGAGCTGGATGACCTTGCGCAGGCAGTCGTCGGCATCGAGCGCAGTGACGAACGTGAGGTCGCTCCACGGCTGGAGTTGGGAAATCTCGGCGACGGCGGGCGGGAGCGTGGCGTCGCCGGCGTTGATCGCGTGCGCGGTGGTGACGATGCCGCTTTGGTCCTGCTGGCGGTAGATGACGGAGAGGCGGGTGGTGGGGAGGATCGGAGAGACCTGAGGGCTGAGACCTGAGACCTGAGGGCTGAGACCTGAGACCTGAGACTTGAAACCTGAAACCTGAGAGTTGAGAGCGGAGAGTTGAGAGCCGGAGGTGATGAGGTCCTTGAGGACGTTGCCGGCGCCGACGCTGGGAAGCTGGTCGGTGTCGCCGACGAGGAGCAGGTGGGCGCGCGCGGGGACGGCCTGGAGCAGCGCGGAGGCGAGGCGCGTGTCGAGCATCGAGGCTTCGTCGACGACGAGGAAATCGGTGCCGAGCGGCGAGGATTCGTTGGCGACGAAGCCGCCGCCGGCGGGATCGTATTTGAGCAGGCGGTGAATCGTGGAGGCGAAGCCGCCGGTGGTTTCGGCGAGGCGCTGCGCGGCGCGGCCGGTGGGCGCGGCGAGATGGACGCGGACTTTCTTGGCGCGGAGGATTTCGACGAGCGCGCGGAGGATCGTGGTTTTGCCGGTGCCGGGACCGCCGGTGAGAATGGTGAACTTGTGCGTGAGCGCGTGCTTGAGCGCGGTGCGCTGGAGATCGGCGAAGGCGAAGCCCGCTTTTTTCTCGGCCCACTCGACCGCGGCGTCGGCCTTGATCGGCGGCAGGCCGCTCGCGACGCGCGTGAGACGGGTGACGACTTCGGCGATCTTGCGCTCGGCGCGGTCGTTGTGGGGGAGCTGGATGACGGCGGAGCCGGGAAGCGGGGCGGCGACGCCGGCGGGCCAGTGGCGGACGAGCTGTTTCGCTTCGACGAGCGCGTCGAGGCGCGCGGCGATGAACTTCGAATCGGTCTCGAGCTGGTTGGCGGAGTGATCGATGAGTTCGGCTTCGCGAAACGCGGTGTGGCCTTCCTCCTGGAGCGTCTCGAGCGCGTAGATGATGCCGGCGTCGAGGCGGGGCGCGGCGTCGTTGGCGAAGCCGAGATTGATCGCGATGCGGTCGGCGGTCTTGAAGCCGATGCCGTCGATCTCGCGAGCGACGCGGTAGGGTTCGGTGGTGAGAATCTGTTTCGCGGAAGGGCCGAAGTGCTTCGCGATTTTCACGCACTGGCTCGGGGTGACGCCGTAGGTCTGGAGGAAAATGTAGAGTTCGCGCTCGGTGCGTTTCGAGTCCCAGGCGGCCTTGATGGCGGTGGCGCGTTTTTTGCCGATGCCCTCGACGTCGCGAAGTTTGCCGGACTCCTCGCTAAGGACGCGAAACGTGTCGGTGCCGAAGGCGTCGACGATCTTGTTGGCGTAAACCTTGCCGATGCCGGGGACGAGTCCGCTGCCGAGGTATTTGCGGATGCCATACACGCTGGACGGCAGCTCGCTCTTGAAATTGGCGACCTTGAACTGCGCGCCATGTTGGGAGTGGCGGGTCCATTCGCCGGTGAGGTGGAGCGTCTCGCCGCATTCGACGCCGGGGAGCGGGCCGACGATGGTGACGGGTTCGGCGCGCTCCTTCGCGGCGGCGGCGGCCGGCGAGAGGTCGGGGCGGAACTCCGCGATGGTGTAGTGATTTTCCTCGTTGAGGAAAATGATCCGCTCGATGACACCGGTGAGGGAGCTGGCTGCTGGCTGAGGCACGAGAGTCAGAGCTAGGGTAGCCGGGCGCGCGTGAACCTTGCTCCGGCATTCTTATCCGGAAAAAAGACGGTCATGGCTCCAGATCGCGCGGCACATCGACGCCGGGCGGTGGCGGGATGTCGGGAAAATCCGGGCATGACCCGCTGATGTTTCGCAGCGTTTTGCGCAGCTTCGCCAGATCGCGTTGATCCATCGCCTGCGAGCCACCGGTGATGAAAAGCTTCGCGGTCTTGGTCATGTCGCTACCGTGTAACTACGGCAGGCAGCGTCAAGGGTGGGGCGGGCGAGACGAGAAGCGGTGTCACACGTCCGCATGATTTTTCTGACCCCATCTTTCTGCCAATTGTCTTTGTCCGTAACCCCGATTCGCATTTCTGACGGAAGGACTGGACCCGGATGACAGAAAGATGGGGGCAGAAAAATGGAGGAGTAGCGGCGCGACCTGCTCTGAATGAGGTCGGGGGTGACAACTTCGGACGCCTCGGAGAGGCGTCCCTACCTTTCTTGGAAGAGAGCGCGGTGGAGAGCGGGAAGGTCGGGGAAAATTTTGGCGGCGCCGGCGGCGCGGAGTTCGGCTTCGTCGTGCGTGCCGGTCGTGACGCACCAGGCGGGGAAGCCGGCGGTCTGGCCGGTTTGCACGTCCCATGGCGAATCGCCGACGAGGAGCGTGCCTTCGGCGGTGACGCCGAGCGCGGAGAGCGCGTGCTGCGTGAACTCGATTTTCGGTTTCAGCCACGGCGTGTCGGTCGCGCCGAAGTTGCCGCTGAGGAGCGGCGTGATCCCGAGATGATCGCAGACCAGGCGCGAGGACGGGCCGTGCTTGTTGGTCAAGACGGCGAGTTTCGCGCCGCGGGCGTGAAGCGCCTCGAGCAGTTCGCGTGCGCCGGGGAAGAGGGCGACGTCGTCGAGCATGGTGGCGTTCCAATACGGGCGGTAGATCGCGAGGGCTTCGGCGGTGCGCTCCTGGCCGACGAGGCGGCTGACGGCGAGTTCCAAGCCGCCGCCGACGGCGGCGTGCACCTGCTCGAGCGACGGCGTCGGGAGACCGAGCTGGCGCATCGTGTGCGAGTGGGCGCGATGGATGGCGGCGAAGTGATCGACGAGGGTGCCGTCGAGATCGAAGAGAAAGGTGGAGAACGGAAGCATCGAGGCGGTGGCGTTTCGAGAAAAGCGCGGCGAGGGCGCCGCGGCTCCAGGTTCGAGCGGCAAATCTGGGGTGGAGATTTGATTTGGCGGCGCGGTGTGTCACGAGTGAAGTTAAACCATGGTCGCCAACGAGAACTCGCGGAAGGCCCGGGTCACGACGAAGGTCGAGGCCGAGACGCTCGAGCTTGCGCTGGCGGGGGAGTGGAAAATCACGAAGGCGCGGCCGGCCTGGGCGCCGGGGCGTGGGCGGAAGATGCCGGTGCGGGTCGTGGTGCGCGTGGACGAGGTGGAGCGCTGGGACAGTTCGCTGCTGCTGTATTTGTTCGAGGTGCAGCAGTGGAGTCAGGCGCAGGGTGTGGCGTTCGACGACGGGGCTTTGCCGGAGAAGGTGCGGTTGTTGCTGGGGCAGCTCGGGCGGTCGCATGCGAGCAGTGTGCCGGCCGATCGTTCGCAGAACGTGCTGGCGCTCGTGGGCACGGCGACGATGGACCTCTCGCGCAAGATGCGCGGGATGCTGCATTTCGTCGGTGAGGCGGTGATCGGCGGGGTGCGGCTGGTGAAAAACCCGCACAAGTTTCGCTGGCGGGATTGCCTGAACGAGATGCTGCACTGCGGGGCGATGGCGTTGCCGATCGTGAGCCTCATCAGTTTTTTGACGGGTGTGACCCTGGCTTACACGGGTGCGTTGGTGCTGCGGCAGTATGGCGGCGATATTTACGTGGCGGATCTGGTGGGGCTGGCGGTGTGTCGGGAGATGGGGGCGGTGATGACAGGCGTGGTGTTGGCGGGGCGGACGGGGGCGGCGTTTGCGGCGACGCTGGGCAACATGAAAGCGAACGAGGAGATCGATGCGCTGGAGACGCTGGGCATCTCGCCGGTGGATTTTCTGGTGCTGCCGCGGATCGTGGCGCTGGGTGTGATGATGCCGCTGTTGGCGTTGTATGCGAACGCGCTGGGGATTCTGGGCGGGATGGTGGTTTCGATGACGGTGCTGGATATACCGCCCACGGCGTATTGGGTGGAGATGGGCACGATCGTGGGGTTGAGCGATGTGTCGGTCGGCGTGATCAAGGCGGCGAGTTTCGGTCTGATCGTGGGGCTGTCGGGATGCCTGCGGGGCCTGCAGGCGGAGCGAAGTGCGGCGGGGGTGGGGCGGGCGGCGACGTCGGCGGTGGTGACGTCGATCCTGTTGATCGTGGTCGCGGACGCGGTGTTTGCGGTGTTGTTCAACGTGGTGGGCTGGTGAGGACGACGATGATGCGCGAACGGCCGAAGGAAATGATGGCGAGGCCCGATGGAGGGCGGGCTTCAGCCCGCTTTGTGGTGCGACGCGATGCGGAGTGGCGGGCTGAAGCCCGCCCTACTCCGAATCGGGAGGCGGGCGCATGAGTGCGATCGCGGTGGCGGAGCTGGCGTGCGGTTACGACGGGCGGACGATTTTGAAGGACGTGTCGTTCGAGGTGCGGCGCGGGGAGATTTTTTTCGTGATCGGCGGCTCGGGCTGCGGGAAGAGCACGCTGCTGCGGAACATGATCGGGATTCATACGCCGATGGCGGGCTCGGTGAAGTTTTTCGGCGAGTCGTTCACGGATGCGCGGACGAAGCGGCAGCGGGAGCTGTTGAAGACCTTCGGCGTGCTGTATCAGGGTGCGGCGCTGTGGACTTCGCTGACGTTGCGGCAGAACGTCGAGCTGCCGCTGGAGGAATACACGACGCTGTCGCGGCGCGAGCGGGAGGAGATCGCGACGTTGAAGCTGGCGCAGGTGGGGCTGACGGGTTCGGAGGATTTTTATCCGGCGGAGATCAGCGGCGGCATGAAGAAGCGCGCGGGACTGGCGCGGGCGCTGGCGCTCGATCCGGCGATCCTGTTTCTCGACGAGCCGTCGGCCGGGCTCGATCCGATCACATCGCGCAAGCTCGACGATTTGATCCTGGAACTGCGCGATTTGTTCGGAACGACGATGGTGGTGGTGTCGCACGAGCTGGCGTCGATTTTCAGCATTGCGGACCGGGTGATCATGCTGGACCGCGAGGAAAAGGGGATCATCGCGGAAGGCGCGCCGCGGGCGTTGGTGGCGGAGAGTGGGGATGAGCGGGTGCAGGAATTTTTGCGGCGGGGCGATCTGCCGCCGGCGGTCACATGAGCGCACTTTTCGTGGAAATAATTGTCATTGCGACGGGCGCGGTGACGCAGCAATCCAGCAGGATCGCCGCGGGTGCGGCGCGAATCTTGCCATGACAACCCGTTTTACCCGGTGAAATCCAAGTCAGGACCAGCGATCGTCGGCGCTTTCGTCATCGGCGCGTTCGTGCTCGGCATCGTCGCGTTGCTGTCGTTCGGCGGGGTGAGTTTTTTTTCGAAGCCGCAGCGCTTCGTGGTGTTTTTCGACGAGACGATCCACGGGCTGGACCTGGGATCGCCGGTGAAGCTGCGCGGGGTGCGGATTGGCCGGGTGGTGAATTTGAACGTGCGTTACGAAGCGGCGCGGAACACGTCGGTGGTGGCGGTGGTGTGCGAGCTGAACCGCAACATGATCACCGACAGCAGCGGCGCGGAACTGGATGTGTCGAGTCGCGAGGAGTTGCAGACGCTGGTGGACCATGGCCTGCGGGCGCAGCTCGGCGTGCTGGGGCTGGCGACGGGGTTGCTTTACGTGGAGCTGGATTTCGAGGATCCCGCGGAGTATCCGGCGCCGGCGACGCCGCCCCAGCCGCTGGGGCTCTCGCATGTCGTGGTGCCGGCGATGCCATCTGCGATCCAGGAGATCCAGACGAACATCTCGGAGATTCTGAACGACATCCGGAAGATCGATTTCGCGGGAATTTCGAAGGAGTTCAAGGGGCTGCTGGTCGATACGCGCGCGCAGCTCGCGGGTCTCGACGCGAAAGGCACGCTGGCGCAGTGGCAGCGGACGGGCGCGCAATTCGAGACGCTCGCCGCGACGACCGCGCCGCAGATCCAGAAGACGCTGGGCAATCTCGACGGAGCGATCACGGAGCTGCGCGGCGTGCTGACGAAGCTGGATGCGCAGGTGACGCCGGCGGGCGAGGAACTGGCGGCGACGTTGACGGAGGCGCGCGGAGCGCTGGAGTCGTTCAATGCGACGGCGACGGCAGCGCACCGGTTCATCGCGTCGCAGAGCGGGCTGGGCGAGGAGGCGGTGCGGACGATGGAGCAGTTGCGCGCGACGGCCGAGGCGGTGCAGCGGCTGGCGGATTTTCTGGAGCGCAATCCGCAGGCGTTGATCACGGGGAAGAAACGGTGAGGCGGACGGAAGCGAAATTAACCACGGATGGACACGGATGAACACAGATTACAGAGGAGTGCAGTGGTTGTCGGCTGCACCACCGCCTCCTTCGTCTGTGTTCATCCGTGTTTATCGGTGGTTCAACTGCCTGAATCGGGCTGAGGCGAAGGAGAATCACGATATGAATATGAAGGGGGATTTCAGACGGACGGCGGTGGGAGCGCGCTGGCTGGCGGTGGTGGTGGCGGGGCTGGCGTTGAGCGCTTGCTCACTGCCGGAGGCGGTGCCGGATCTCACGCGCTTTTATGTGCTGACGCCGACGCTCGCGGCGGTGGAGGAGTCTGCGCCGGGGGATGCGGCGGTCCCGAGCCTGGCGATTCGTTCGGTGGTGGTGCCGGAATTTTTGCGCGGGAAGGTGATGCAGGTGCGGCTGGCGCAGAACGAGGTGCGCTTCGTCGATCTGGCGCGCTGGGCGGAGCCGCTGGAGGCGGGCTTGCAGCGGGTGTTGCGAGAGAATTTCGCGCGGCGCACGGGCGCGGTGCGGGTGGTGGCGCGTGGTGGGGAGGCGCACGATTACGAGGTGGCGATTCACGTGCGGCATTGCGAAGGCGTGATGCCGGCCGGGGTGGCGCGGCTCGCGGCTCGGGTGGAGATCCATTCCGCCGGCCTGGAGGCGAAGCTCGTCGCGGAGGAGGAATTCACGACGGATGTCCCTGGCTGGGATGGGAAAGATTATGGAGAGCTGGCGGGGAAATTGAGCGAGGCGGCGGGGGCGCTGAGCGAACGGATTCTCGCGTTGTTGGCCGAGCGGAGAGGGTAATGGCGGCGAACGGACGTGCGCGTTTACCCGATTCGCGGGGAAGGGTGTCACCGGTCGCACTCATCGGCGCCGCGCGTGTCGGAAGCGGTGGCACGAGATTCGCTAACCTAAACACCAATTACCATGAACACGCCTGAAGATGGATTGTTTGCCGTGTTGAACTTCTCGCTCGCGCGGGAGGAAGATGGCCGGCCGACGCAGCGGACGGCCACGTGTGGGACCTTCCTGCAAGTGGAGCGCGCGTTTGAAGTGGCGCGCGAGGAAGCCGAGCGCGAATTGCTGCGGCGCCGCGCGGAATCGCCGCAGCCGTCGACGATCGTCGAACTCCTCGACACCGAGTGGGGCTACGACGTGCGTCAGAATTTTCTGGTGGTGTCGCGTTACTGGGTGCACGACCGCGCGCCGATGGAACTGGGCGTGTGAGACGGCTTATCTCCCCGGGGGGCGGCGGGGAGGAAGGCGCGATCGGCGAGCCGGGACGCGGGCCGCGAACGCCACGCGCAACAGGGATTGAGGTCGCGGGGCGGGACGTGGGTGACGTCGCCGGTCAGAGGGAGGCGGGGATTTTTGCGGGAAGGAGGCCGGGGCCGCGGTCCTTCTTTTCCTTCCATTTTTTAAGGATGGCGTGAGCCACGGGGGCGGCATAAACGCCGCCGGCGTAGGTTTCGTCCGGCGTGTCGCCCTCGACCATGACCGCGAAGGCGATCTCGGGATTTTCGACGGGGGCGAAGCCGACGAACCAGGCGAGATTAATGGTGCCTTTGGCGGTGCGGACCTGGGCGGTGCCGGTTTTGCCGGCGATGCGGAGGTCGGGGATGCGGAGCCGGGGCGCTTGCAGGACGCGGGCGGAGCCGCGCGTGATCGTGCCTTCCATGCCTTCGAGCAGTGCGGCGTGTTGTTTGGCGGTCAGCCCGATCGGTTCCGTGCGCTGGCGGGGATGTTTCGGATCGTGGATCAAGGTGGGGACCGTCTGGATTTCGTTGCGGGCGATCGAGGCGATGAAGGTGGCCATCTGGAGCGGGGTGACGGCGATGAAGCCCTGGCCGATGGACATGTTGGCGGTGTCGCCGGGGAACCAGCCTTCGTTGCGATCCGCGCGTTTCCATTCGGGATCGCCGATGAGCATGCGGCTCGTTTCGAAGGGGAGCTCGATGCCGGTGCGTTCGTGGAGGTGGAAGCGGCGGGCTTCGGCGGCGATGGCGTCGATGCCGGTATCGATGCCGTATTTGTAGTAGAAAATATTGCAGCTGTGGGCGATCGAGTCGGGAAACGTGATGTGGCCCTGGCCGACGCCGCCGTGGCAGGGCATGATGCGATTGCGGCCGACGGCGAAGTAGCCGGTGCACTCGATGTGGGTCTCGGTCGTGATCGTGCCGCGGCGCAGGCCGGCGATGGCGGTGAGGAGCTTGAAGGTGGAGCCGGGCGCATAGAGGCCCTGCACGGCGCGATTGAGCAGGGCGCCGCGGGCATTCATGTCGGCGAAGGTGGCGTGCGTGATGAGCGGCGACGTATCGGTGAGATTGTAGTCGGGCTTGCTGGCGAGGGCGAGGACCTCGCCCGTGGCGACGTCGAGTGCGATGGCGGCGCCGGCGAACTCGCCGAGGGCGTTTTCGGCGACGAGCTGGAGATCGATGTCGAGCGAGGTGGTGAGGCTTTTGCCCTGAACGGGAAGGCGCTTTTCGAGCGGGGGATTGACGCGGTAACCGGCGGGATCGACGCGGAAGATCGTGCCGCCGGCTTCGCCCTGGAGATGGGCGTCGAAAGCGGCCTCGATGCCCGTTTTGCCGATGGTGCCCTTCATCTTGAAGGTGGTGAGGTCCTCGCCCGGGAGGTTTTCGTTGTCGATGTCGGAGTTGACGCTCACGTAGCCGAGCGTGTGGGCGGCGGCGGAGCCGTAGGGGTAGTAGCGGGTGCTGGAGGTGTAAACCTGAAGGGGGGACTGGACGGGGAGGCGCTCGATGAGCCGCGCGTATTCCTCGGGCGCGAGATCGCCGATCAGCGTGTAGGGCAGGAGGAGCTCGTTGCGGAAGTGCTTGCGGATGTCGGACGTATCCACCTTTTCGTTACGACCGAGGATGGCGTTGACCTGGTCGAGGTAGCGCTGGACGACGGTGCCGCGGGCGATCTGCTCCAGCTGCGCGGAGGTGGGCAGGTCCTTGTCGCCGGACTGGCGGTAGTTGCGCCGGACGGTGATGTAGGAGCGGCGGAATTCGGAGCGGAGTTCGTCGAGGTAGAGCACCACGGCGAAGCGCGGGCGGTTGCCGACGAGGAGGCGGCCCTCACGGTCGAAGATGTTGCCGCGCGGGCCGGGCACGAGGACGCGGCGCTGGTTCTGCACGCGTTCGCGCTCGTGGTAGAGATCGGTCTTGATGAGCTGCTGGTAGGCGAGGCCGCCGACGAGGGTGAGGAGGAGGGCGGCGAGAATGAAATAGAACAGGACGATCCGCGGATCGTAGCTGCGGTGGGTTTCGACGAGGCTGCCGGAGCGGTCGGCGAGGTTGGTTTCGGCGGTGGCCATCGGCGACAGGCTACTGGAAGCGGTGCTCGTAGTGGGTGGCGAGTCGGTCGGCGGCGGCGAGCAGATGCGTTTGGAGCGCGAAAAACCACGGCGCGACGAGCGTGAGGAAAAGTTGCGACGCCACGAGATCGAGGACGAGCCGGGGCCAGACGAGGGCCGGCGTGGGCACGCGGCCGATGTGGAGGAAGGAAAACACGAGGAAGAGCGCGAGGTTGGTGAAGAGGGCGACGACGACCCGAGCGGTGGTCTCGTCGCGCGGGATGCGATCGCGCAGATTGAAAACGAAAGCGTGGGCGGTCGCAAACAGCAGTGCGTGGGTGCCGAAGGCGATCGGGGCGGTCGCGTCGAGCAGCAGACCCCCGAGGAGCGAGGCGGCGAGGCCGGAGCGCAGAGGCAGGACGAGGGCGGCGTAGGTGACGAAGAGGCCGCCGATCCAGAGATAAATGTGCGCGGAGGTCAGCGCGTGGTTCACCTCGGCGACGATCGCCCAAAGCAGAAAGAGGCAGGCGAATGTGGCGACGGTGTGGCGCATGAGTGAGGGCGAAGCCGAGAGGTGAGCGCTGAGAGCTGAGGGTTGAGAGTTAAGAGCGGATGGGCAGTGACGTGGGGTTGCTTCACTCCGGATTGAGCGGGACGAGGACGGTGACCTCGGTGACGCTCGAGAGGCGCGGATCGAGCTCGACCTCGCCGTTCTTGAACAGGCCGTCGGGGCTGGGCTCGACCTTGACGATGGTGCCGAGGGTGAGGCCGGGCGGGAACACGCCGCCGAGTCCGGAGGTGACGAGGCGTTTCGGCGTGGTGGCGCTGGCGAAGATGTCGAGGGGGACGAATTCGATCACGCCGCGGGGCTGGCCGAAGCTGGGGTTGTCGCCGCCCTGGAAACTCATCGGGCGGTCGTCGCCCTCGACGACGCCGGCGATGCGCACGCCGGGGTTGCTGATGAGATCGACGACGGCGGTGTAGGCGTGGACCTCGGCGACGCGGCCGACGACGCCGCCGGTGAAGACGACGGGGGCGCCGACGGTGAGGCCGAAGTTGCGGCCCTTGCGAATGGTGAGGCGCTGCCACCAGCCGGAGAAGTCGCGACGGGCGACGCGGGCGGGTTCGGCGCGGTAGTTGGCGTAGGAGGGGAGTTTCAGCAGGCTCTCGAGGCGGAGGATCTGCGCCTGGAGTTCGCTGTTTTGCTGGACGGAGAGCGAGTAGGAGGCGTTGAGGCGGGCGAGGTCGCGGCCGGCCTCGATGAGTTCGTCATCCGAATGAAGTCGCAGCGACCAGTATTCCTGGAGGTCGCGGGCGTGGGAGGCGGAGAGCGCGACGGGGGCGGTGAGTTCGAAGAAGGAGGCGCGGGTGAAAGTCTTGACGACGACCGGGAGGACGAGCCACGCGACGATGACGATGCCGAGCGTGAGAAAAGGGCGGGCTTGGTCGAGGCGTCGATGAGGCACGGTGGGGCGAAGTAACGAGTATCAAGTAGCAAGTTTCAAGAGGCAGCGCGGTGGCGGAGCGAATCTTGTTACTTGGAACTTGTTACCTCGCACTTCGCGCGGGCGCGCTCACACGTTCTGCATCAGCCAGCTCAGGTCGTTGAGGACGGCGCCGGTGCCGTTGGCGACGGCGGAGAGCGGGTCGTCGGAGATCGTGACGGGCAGGCCGGTTTTCTCGCTGAGCAATTTGTCGATACCGCGGATGAGAGCGCCGCCGCCGGCCATCACGAAGCCGCGATCGACGAGGTCGGCCGAGAGTTCGGGCGGGCAGCGCTCGAGGGTGACGCGCACGGCGTCGACGATCGCGGCGACGGTGTCGGCGAGCGCCTCACGGATTTCCTGCGAGGTGATGTGGATGGTTTTCGGGAGGCCGGCGACGGAGTCGCGGCCCTTGACTTCCATCGTGAGCTCTTCCTCGAGCGGGTAGGCGGAACCGACGCGCAGCTTGATCTCTTCCGCGGTGCGTTCACCGATGAGGAGATTGTAGGCGCGCTTCATGTAATTGATGATCGCCATGTCCAGCTCGTCGCCGGCGACGCGTATCGATTTCGAGAATACGATGCCGTTGAGGGAGATGACGGCGATCTCGGTGGTGCCGCCGCCGATGTCGACGATCATGTTGGCGGCGGGTTCGTCGATCGGCAGGCCGACGCCGATCGCGGCGGCCATGGGCTCGGGGATGGTGATGACCTTGCGGGCGCCGGCGTGCGTGGCGGAGTCCATCACGGCGCGTTTCTCGACGGCGGTGATGCCGGAGGGGATGGCGATGACGACGCGGGGCGGGGCGCGGAAGGAGGTGGAAACCTTGCCGATGAAGTAGCGTAGCATCGCCTCGGTGACGTCGAAGTCGGCGATGACGCCGTCCTTCATGGGGCGGATGGCGGTGATGTTGCCGGGCGTGCGGCCGAGCATGCGTTTGGCTTCGTCGCCGACGGCGCGGACTTTTCGGGAGGCGGTATCGAGGGCGACGACGGAAGGTTCGCGGAGCACGATGCCCTTGTCCTTCACGTAAACCAGTGTGTTCGCGGTGCCGAGGTCGATGCCGATGTCGTTCGAAAAGTAACCGAGAAAGTTGGCCATGTTCGCGTAAGGGGAGGTGGCGTATCCGCCGACGGAAACGAATCGCCGGCGCCGGAGGGTGTCAACGAGGGAAAATCCCGTGCGGACGCAGGGGCGCGCGAAGGAGAAGGGACGACGATTTGCGGGGACACGATTGGGTTGACGCAACTCGCGGTTCGCCGCGTGTTGAGGAGGCACCATGCAGGGAATTCATTTCATCCAAGACCTCGCGGTGATTTTGGCCGCGGCGGGTGTCGTGGGTTGGGTGAGCCGGCGGATCGGTTTGTCGGTCGTCGTCGGTTTTCTGGTCGCGGGGATGTGCGTCGGTCCGTTTTCGCCGGTGGTCGCGCTGGTGTCGGGGCTGGACCGGGTGGGGACGCTGGCGCAGATCGGTCTGGTTTTCCTGATGTTCTCGATCGGGATGCGGCTGAGTTTGCGGAAGCTGCGGCGGATGGGGCCGTCGCTGCTGATCGCGACGCTGGGGAGCGCGGTGGGGATGTATTATCTGTCGCGGCTGCTGGGTGCGTCGCTGGGGTGGACGAGTTTGCAGAGCCTGTTTCTGGCGGGGATGCTGATGGTGTCGTCGACGGCGATCATCGGAAAGGTGCTGCAGGAAACGGCGGCGACGCACGAGCGGTTCGGGCAGCTCGCGATGGCGATCACGGTGTTGGAGGACGTGGTGGCGGTGGTGATGCTGACGATCCTGAATTCGTATGTGCAGTTCGGCGGAGCAGGGCAGGCGTCGTTTGGGGCGATCGGTGAGACGGTGGGGATGATGGCGGCGTTCGTGGCGCTGGCGGGCGTGGGAGGGTTGCTGCTGGTGCCGTGGCTGCTGCGGCGGATGAGCATCGCGGCGGACGAGGAGTTGCAGACGCTGGGGATCGCGGCGCTGTTGTTCGGGCTGGCGTTCGTGGCGCAGCGGGCGGGGTATTCGCTGGCGCTTGGGGCATTTTTGCTGGGGACGATCGTGGCGGAGACGGCGCATCGCCATCAGGTGGAGCGGACGTTCGAGGGGATGCGCGACGTGTTCAGCGCGGTGTTTTTCGTGGCGGTCGGGATGCAGATCGATCCGCGCTCGCTGGCGACGGAGGCGGGGTTGATCGCGATGGTGGCGGCGTTCGCGTTGGTGGCGCGGCCGGCGGCCAGCGCGCTGGCGCTGGTGGTGATCGGGACGCCGGTGAAGGAGGCGTTGCGCGCGGGGTTGACGGTGACGCCGCTCGGCGAGTTTTCGTTCATCATCGCGCAGGTGGGCGTGGCGGCGGCGGTGCTGCCGGCGAAATTCTATCCGCTGGCGGTGGGGCTCTCGTTAACGACGACGCTGGCGGCACCGGTGCTGGTGCGCCGGTCGGAGGGGATCGCGGGATTCCTGGAGGCGCGGCAGCCGCGGTGGCTGGCCGACTGGGTGCGTTATTATCACGGCCGGCTGGAGCGAATGTTGGCGCGTTCGCGGCGCAACCGGCTGTGGCAGCTCAGCCGGAAGCGGTTCATCCAGGTGGGCGTGGAGCTGATGCTGGTGAGCGGTGTATTGATTTTTTCAGGACAGATGCTGGTGGCGGTGGAGCGCTGGCTGGGGCCGGACTGGCTCTTTCCGCACGGGCCGAAGATCCTGTTCTGGATCGCGCTGTCGCTCGTGCTGCTCGCGCCGTTGATGGCGGTGTGGCGCAACATCTCGGCGCTGTCGCTGCTGTATGCGCAGGCGGCGACAGCGAGCCGGGGCCGGGGCGGCAAGGTGGCGACGGCGGTGGAGGCGGCGCTGAAAGGGGTGGCGGGTGTCGCCTTGTTTCTGTGGCTGGTGATGCTGCTGCCGACGGACGGGACGGCGCGGCTGCTTTTGCTGGCGAGCGCGCTGGTGGCGCTGGCGGCGGTGTTTTTGTTGCGGCAGCGGCTGATTTACTGGCACAGCCATCTCGAGGTGGAGTTGCAGAGCGTGATGAACTCCGCGGAGCACACGATGGCGGGTTCGGCGGCGCCGTGGCTGCATCCGCACGAGGATTGGAACCTGCACATCATGGATTGCGTGTTGCCGGACCTGGCGGATGCGCAGGGCAAGCGGATCGCGGAACTGGATTTGCGGGCGAAGTTCGGCGTGTCGGTGGTGGGGATCGAGCGGCAGGGTTTCATGATTCCGCTGCCGACGCCGGACGCGGTGCTTTATCCGCGCGATCGCGTGCTGTTGATGGGAACGACGGAGCAGGTGCAGGCGGGAAAGAAATTGCTGGCGGCGATGACGGGCACCGGGGCGATGGACTCGATTTTCGAGGAAGTGCAGATGCAGGCGATGGTGGTCCCGGAGTGGAGTCGCGCGGTGGAGCGGACGCTGGCGGAGATCGCTCCGGCGCAGATTTTCGGGGTGCAGATCGCCGGGGTGCATCGCAACGGCACGCGCATCTTGAATCCCGGTGCGGACGAGGTGCTCCGGGCGGGCGACGAAGTGTTGACCCTCGGCACGCTCGAGCCGTTGCGGGAGTTTAAGGCGTGGCTGCGCGAGCGGCCGGAGGAGGAAGCGGCGGGAGAAGGGGAGTAGATACGCGGCGGAACGGGCGAAGCGGGGCGGCGTGCGGGCGTAAAAAAAGCGCGTCCGGTGGGACGCGCTGAAATCGGGCGAAGAGCGAATGCCGCTCAGTTGGTGCCGTGGGTCTTCGAGGCGCTTTCGACCTTTTTGGCTTCCGCGGTCTCGGCGGTTTTTTCTTCCTCGTCCTTGCTGGCCTTCTTGAACTCCTTGATCGACTGACCAAGGCCCTTCGCGAGCGAGGGAAGTTTCGCGCCGCCGAAGAGGACGAGGATGATCAGGAGGATGACCAGCAGCTCCATGCCGCCGATGCCGAATGCTGCGATGAAAGTCGGAGAAATAGCCATGATGCGCAACCTATGCCGACGCGCAGGCCTGTAAAGCGGGAAAGCGGTATAGGCCCGGCGGTCAGCACGCGCGCGGCGAAGACGGGCAGGGCGGAAGCGTGGCGCGTGAGCGCGCCACCTACCTCAATCAATGACCGTGACCGCCGGGCGGCTTGCCGGAGGGTGGGAGCGCGAAGCCCGGAGGCAGGCCGGCGCCGGGCGGACGGCCGGGGAGACCGCTGGTGGCGGCGACCTTCATGAGGTTTTGCGCGTTGTCGATCTGCTCGGCGTCGAAGAAGCCGTGCAGCTGACGGATGCGCGTCGGATGGCGCATCTTGCGCAAAGCCTTGGCCTCGATCTGGCGGATGCGTTCGCGAGTGACCTTGAACTGCTTGCCGACTTCCTCGAGCGTGCGGCTGTAGCCGTCGACGAGGCCGAAGCGGAGGGAGAGCACGCGGCGTTCGCGTTCGGTGAGGGAGTCGAGCACGTCGATGATCTTTTCGCGGAGGAGCGAAAAGGCAGTCATGTCGTAGGGGTTCTCGGCGGACTTGTCCTCGATGAAGTCGCCGAAGCTCGTGTCGTCGCCGTCGCCGACGGGCGACTGGAGCGAGATCGGCTGCTGCGCCATCTTCATGATCTGCTGCACGCGCTCGACGGGCAGGTTCATCTC
The DNA here is from genome assembly GCA_023430825.1 of Verrucomicrobiota bacterium. Classification (GTDB taxonomy): domain Bacteria; phylum Verrucomicrobiota; class Verrucomicrobiia; order Opitutales; family Opitutaceae; genus Opitutus. The sequence goes on from JAEYYL010000402.1 coordinate 26,781, forward strand.
GTCGGCGACTTCCTCGGGGGTGGGCTCGTGGCCGAATTCCTGGAGGAGCTGCTTCTGCACCTGCATGACCTTGTTCAAGGTCTCGATCATGTGGACCGGGATGCGGATGGTGCGCGCCTGGTCGGCGATGGAGCGGGTGATGGCCTGGCGGATCCACCACGTGGCGTAGGTGGAGAACTTGTAGCCGCGGCGATACTCGAATTTTTCCACGGCCTTCATCAGGCCCATGTTGCCCTCCTGGATGAGGTCGAGGAAGGACAGGCCGCGGTTCGTGTATTTTTTCGCGATCGAGATCACGAGGCGGAGGTTGGCCTCGACCATTTCGGTCTTCGCCTGGTGCGCTTCGCGGACGTGGATGCGGGTCTGTGCGACGACCTTCAGCAGCTCGGCGGGGGCGATGCGCTGGAGCGTTTCGATCTGCTTCAGGCGATGGTTGATGACCTTGGTATCGATCGCGGCATCCTTCTTGGTTTTGGGGTGCTTCGCGCGATCGAGCTGGGCGTTGAGGGATTCGATTTCCTCGAGGACGGGGCGGAGTTGTTCGAGGTATTCCTCGTAAACCTTCAGCTTGAAAAAGAATTTGCCGAAGTGGGAGCGGAGGAGGGCTTCGCGTTTCTTGTGCTTGGCGAGGACCTTTTTCTTTTCGGCGTCGTTCTTGGCCTTGACCCATTCCTGCCACGAGTCGGCGACGGATTCCTCGGCCTTGCGCGTGGAGAGAACGAGCTTCTCGAGGTTCTTGAAATACGATTCGCGGCTGTCGATTTTCTTGTCGATGACGACGCGGTCGAAGCGCTCCTGGCGGTCGATGAGCTTCTGGCCGAGGTTGACGATGTAGCTGCCGATGACGGTGGCCTGGAAGAGCGCTTCCTGGGCCTTCAACTCGGCGTTTTCGATGCGTTTCGAAATCTCGACTTCCTGTTCGCGGGTGAGCAGCGGGACCTGGCCCATCTGCTTGAGATACATGCGAACCGGATCGTCGAGGATGTCGTGCTGCGAGGAGCGGGATTCTTCCTCCTCGGCCTCCTCCATGCGCTGCTTGTAGTCGTCGACCTGATCGGGCTCGAGAATCTCGATCTCGAGATTTTGCAGGATGGAGAGGACGTTATCGATCTCCTCCTGGTTTTCGACGGACTCGGGCAGGGCCTCGTTGATGTCGTCGAACGTGAGGTAACCCTGTTCCTTCGAGAGGCGGATGAGGTGGCGGATCTTGTCGTTGATTCCGCCGGCGGGAATGTCGGTTCCCGCGGGGACTTCGCCGGTGGGATGGGAGGAGGATTTCTCGATGGCGGCCTCGACGGCCTCTGAATGGGTGTCCGGTGAACCGGACTTGGCTTTGCGCGACATGTGTTGGTGAATCCCTGTAAGTGACTAAACGGCGGGGCTTAAACCGAGCGGTTGGCGGAGTTGGCGGTGCAGATCGGAGCGTTCCTTGTAGAGTGAAATTGGGTCAGAATTACTGTCCGCATGGGCATTGGCTAAAGCAAGTTCTATTTCCCGCAAGCGCGGCTCCAGCGCACGAGCGCGAAGTTGGCGGAGCCCCTCGTTGGCGACCTTTACGGGATCGTCGAGTTTCGGCGTCTCGAAAATGAGGCTGGCGACGAGGGCGCGTTCCGGGTCGGTTTCGAGCAGGGCGTCGAGATGATCGCGACCGGGCCAGGTGTCGTGTTCGAATTCGGCGAGGAAACGATTGAGCAAAAGTCCGGCGAGATGGCCGACGTCGATCCAGTCATGGGGCAGCGCGGTGCTGAGGGGTTTGCCGAGGTTTTCGAAGTGAAGGCAAAGAAGTAGCAGATCGCGCTCCGTCGTGTGGACCGTCGACGGCGTCACTGTGTTTTGGGTTTTGGGTTCTGGGTTTTGGGTTGGGTTGTCGGCGGAGCGGGAGGCGGATTGGCGCGACTGGCGGGCGGTGAAGGCTTCGAAGTCTTTCTGGAAAGCGGCGGCGGAGAGTCGGAGATGCGAAGCGGCTTCGGCGAGAAACTCGGAACGGCCGACGGCGCTCTCGGCGGCGGCGATGAGTTCGTAGATGGATTGCGCGGCTCGGGTTTTTTGTTCGGCGGACGCGGCGGAAAGATTGGGCAACAATGCGCGGCAGGCGAAGGCCATCGCGCTTTGCGCGCTGCGGCGGACTTCGTCGTAGGCGGGGAGGCCGCGTTCGAGGAAGAGCAGATCGGGATCGACCTTGTCGGCGCCGGCGAGCGTGAGGAAACGGATTTCCAAGCCCGCCTTCAACGCCATCGGGAGGAAGCGCAACGCGGCTTTCTGGCCGGCGCTGTCGCTGTCGAAGAAGCATTCGACCTGCGGGTGATAACGCCGCAGGAGCACGAGCTGCGGTTCGGTGATCGACGTGCCCTGCGGGGCGATCGCGGTTTTCAATCCCACGCTCCAGCAGCGCAGGGCATCGAGCTGGCCTTCGACGAGCACGAAGGGCTTGCCGTCGCCGACGGCGGTGCGCGCGCGGTCGAGATTGAAGAGGAGATTGCCCTTCGTGAAGATCGGCGTCTCGGGGGAGTTGACGTATTTCGCTTCGTGGGCCGGATCGTCGTCGGGGGTGAGTTGCGTTTGTCGGGCGGTGAACGCCACGACGCGTCCCTGGTGATCGCGGATGGGAATCATCAACCGCCCGCGAAAGCGCGGCCGCAGCGCGCCGAGCGTGAGCTGCGCGTCGTCGTAGATGAAAAACAGTCCGCAGCGGCGCAGCGCTTCCTCGGAGAACTTGCGCTTCAGCATCACCGCGCCGAGCCCACTGCCGGCGGCATCGGCGACGCCGATCTTGAACTCGTCGGCGAGCTCGAGCGGGAAGCGGCGCTGCTCGACCCAGTATTTGCGCATGAAACTTCCGGCGGCGTCGCTGGCCTTGAACGCCTGGTGAAAGTGTTCGGCGGCGACGTCGTGGAGGTCGAAGATTTCCTGCCGCAGCGAACGCTCCTCGCGGCTGGGGCCGCCGGTGCCCTCTTCGTATTCGATGACGATGTTGAAGCGTTTGCCGAGTGCCTCGACGGCCTCGCTGAAACTCAATTGCTCCGTTTCGCGGACGAAGGTGATGGCGTCGCCGGCCTTGCCGCAACCGAAGCACTTGTAGAAGCCCTTGTCGGGATCGACGTTGAAGGACGGCGTCTTCTCGTTGTGAAACGGGCAGAGTCCCTTGAGCCGCGCGCCGCCGGCCTTGCGCAGGGTGACGACGCGGGAGACGACGTCGGCGAGGTTGACGCGCAACCTAAGGTCGCGGACGCAGGACGGTTTGATGACGGGCATGAACGAAACGAGCGTGCGCGCGGACGTTGCGCGGCGGGAGAAGAATGCACTTTCAACCCGCTCACCCCACTGTCAAGTTCCCCCGCCTTCGCCGCGGTTTCGCGCGGTGCGAAGGAAACTTTCCGTGTTCCGCGGCTACTCACACACCATGCGTCCGTCCCTCCTCCAGCTCGTCGTCCTGCTCGCATTCGGCCTTGTCGGCGGCGGGTTGGCGAAGGCCCAGCCGGTTTCGTCGCTGCCGCCGAAGGCGGAGCCGGCGCCGTTGTGGCAGGCGCAACTGCGGGGCTTCGATCAGGCGACGTATGCGCGGGAGGTGGAGACGCTCATCAGCCGGTTTGAGGAGGCGACAGGCCGGAAGCTGGCGCCGCGCGAGAAGAAGAAAGTGGGCCTGAAGATCTACACCGATTCGGGGCCGGGCATGGCGACGCCGCTGCCGCTGGTGCAGGCGGTGATCGCCGCGTTGGAGCGGCGCGGTTTCGAGAAGCGAAACATCTTCCTGGTGGGGTTGAACCAGCTGCGGTTGCGCATGACCGGCTACCTGCCGTCGCTCGTCACCGGCAAGACGCCCTTCGAAGGCCATCCGATCTACGTGCTCGAGTCGGGCCGGTATTACGATCCGGTGTGGTTCTACGATTCGCCGCTGCCGCAGCGTTTCGATCCGATCTTCGCGGAGCAGCAGACGCGGGATTTCGACGCGGACTCGTCGCCGGATCAGGACCGCAAGAGCTTCCTGGCGACGCCGCTGTTTCTCGACGCCGACTTCTGGATCAACTTGCCGGTTTACACGGATCACCCGATGCTGGGAGTCAACGGCGCGCTGGTGAATGCGACGCTGTGGAATGCGTCGAACACGGCGCGTTTCTTCCGGTCGCCGGCGAATGCGCCGGCGGCGGTGGCCGAGATGAGTGCGATCCCCGAGCTGCGGCAGACCTGGATGTTCACGCTCGCGAGCCTGGAGCGGTTTCAATATATCGGCGGACCGTTCTTCAACTCGCTCTATGCGGCGTCCGAGCCGCTGCTGTGGTTGAGCACGGATCCGGTGATGATGGATGCGTTGATGCGGGCGCGGATCGACCGGATGCGGAAGTTGAACGGCTTTCAGCCGATCTCGGAGGAGATCCGCACGCTGGAGTTTGCCGAGACGCTCGGCGTGGGGTCGACGAATCTGCAAACGGCGGAGATCATCGACGTGGGTTCGTGAGCGGGCGAAGCGGCGGCGATGGCGGGCGAGTTTCGCCAAATTCCCTCTTGTCTCCGCTAGGCAGCTGCGCCCAATTCATTCCGTCATGGGTTCCGCCGCCTATTTTCCGTTCCTCGTTCAAGTGCTGCTCGCCGCAGCGATCACGGGCGTCGTGATCGGTGCGAGCCAGTTTTTCGGCCAGCGCGCGCGGCACACGAAGATCAAGGATTCGGCCTACGAATGCGGCATCCCGGCGGAAGGCACGGTGCATTCGCGCTTCTCGGTGAAGTTCTATGTGACGGCGCTGCTTTTCATGCTGTTCGACCTGGAGATCGTGATCCTCGTGCCGTGGACGTTCATCTACCGCGAGTTTCTCGCGAACGGGATCAGCATCCTGGGACCGATCCTGTTTTTCCTCGGCGTGTTGGTGCTCGGGCTGTTTTACGAGATCAAAAAAGGCGCGCTCGAGTGGGAGCGGTGAGCCGCGCGAAGCGCGGCAAGCTCAAGGACCAACCTCCCAGCTCCCGACAAACACCAAGCTGCCGACGCCATTGGAGATTTTTCCTTTGAGTTTTCTCTGGTGCTGGGAGCTTGAGGTCTGGAGCTTCTGATTCATGCGGCTCGACAAGATCATCGCCCGCAGCCGGATCATCGACCTGCACAGCCTCGATCTGCAGGGCGCGTTGCAGGAATTGCTGGCGGTGTGCGTGAAGCAGTTTCCCGACCTGAGAGCCGATGCGCTGCTCAAGGGCCTGTTGGCGCGCGAGAGCACGATGACGACGTATCTCGGACTCGGCGTCGCCCTGCCGCATGTGCGGGTGAAGATGAGCCGCCGCTACATTCTCGCGATCGGCCGCAGCCGCGCGGGGATCAAGCACGACGGCGCGCTGAACGAGGAGCGGGTGCGGTTGATCGTGATGCTGATCGCGGGCGAGAAAGCGCGCGATTATCTGCAGGTGCTGGCGTCGATCGCGCGTCAGGTGAAGGAGCCGGAACTGGTCGACGGGCTGGTCAACGCGGCGAGTCTGGATGCGTTGCACGAGCAACTGGTGGGTGGCTTTGGCGGCATCCGGCCGGTGCAGGCGCAGCAGAATCGCGTGAACAAGCTGATGTTTCGCGAGGCGGAGCGGGTGGCGCGCGGGGCGAACTGCCGGGCGTTGATGGTGTTTGGCGACACGTTCATCGGCGGCATCGAGGCGACGGCGGTGCCCTCGAAGCTCAAGACGATCCTGGTGACGCGCAACCCGGTCGAATCGAGCGACGAGAATGGCGAGTTCACGGAGATGATCCAGGTGCGGTCGTTCTCGAACCAGCGGATGGCGCAGCTGCGCAGCGCGATTCTCGTGGCGCTCACGCGCGGGGTGATCGCGTTCACCGATCGCGTGTGCTGCATCGGCGGGATGACGGGCAGCAACCAGTTCGACACGCTGACGGTGGTGGATATCGAACGCGAGTTTCAGACGCTGCTCACCGGGCAGAACGACCTGCTGCCGGAGGACGTGAAGCCGGAGGTGCTCGAACGCGTGATCGCCGTCGCCACCGAACTCGCGGTCGAAGGCCGCGAAGGCCGGCCGGTGGGCTGCCTCTTCGTGATCGGCGACAACGACCGCGTCGAGAAACTGGTCAAGCCGCTGGTGCTGAACCCATTTTTTGGATACAAGGAGGAGGATCGCAACATCCTCAATCCGTTCATGGACGAGACGGTGAAGGAATTCTCCTCGATCGATGGCGCGTTCATCATCCGCGGCGACGGCGTGGTGGAGTCGGCGGGCAGTCTGATCCAGGCGGGCGAGAGCGATTTTTCGCTGCCGAGCGGACTCGGCAGCCGGCATGCGGCGGCGGCGGCCATCAGCGTCGCGGCGCATTGCATCTCGATCGTGGTGTCGTCGAGCACCGGACAGGTGACGCTCTTCCGCCGCGGCGTGATGCTGCCGCTGACGGAAAAGCGACGGTGAGCGCCGCGACGGCGGCGGTGTTCAGCCGCTGGCGTGGCGCTGGGCGCGCGGGGCGGAGGACATCATGCGCAGGGGCGCGAGATCCTCGGGGTAGGTGACCTTGATGTTCTGGGGTGAACCTTCGATCAACCGGACGCGGTGCTGCGCGCGCGACATGAGCGCGATCGTGCTTTCCTCTTCCCAACCGTGTTCGGCGGCGAGGGCGTAGGCGCGGTCGAGCGCTTCGCGCAAATACGCGTGCGGCGTCTGCACCGAGACGACGTCGGAGCGCGGAAGGCTTTTCTGCAGTTCGCCGTCGTGCATCAGCACGAGGCTGTCGCGGACGGGCAGCGGGGTGTAAAGGGCGACGGCGCTCGAGTGCTGCACGGCGGCGAGCAGATCGCGGAACGTTTCCGGTTCGACCCAGGGGCGCGCGACCTCGTGCACGATGACGTAGCGCGTGCGGGCTTCGTCGAGGAGGCGTTTCAGCGATTCCTGGCGCGTGGCGCCGCCGGACACGCAGGTGATTTCGCAGTCGGGCGCGAGGTCGGCGCACTGCTGGCGCGCCCAGTCGAGATCGCATTCGCGGACGCCGACGACGAGGTGACGGGCGAATGGCGCGACCAGCGCGAGCGCGTGCTGGAGCAGGGAGCCGCCTTGATATTCGAGCGTGGCCTTGGCGATGCCGCCAAGACGCGTGCCGCTGCCGGCGGCGAGGATCAGCGCGGTGACGTCACGCCGATCGCAGGAGTCGTTTGAAGCTTCGTGAGACATTGCGAAGGTAGGGAAGGCTGCGGTGAACGGCCCGCCCGAAGGGGCTGACCGCGAGAAGTTGCGCGTCGGAAGCGACCTCGGGTTCGAGCGCGTCGATGTGAGCGGCGAGCCGCTCGCCGGTGCGGCCGTCGAGCAGGGAGCCGAAGAGGCGTTCGCGGTAGATCGCGCGCCGCTCGGCGCCGAGCCGGGGATTGGCCAGCGCGTCGGTGAGCGCGCCGGGCAGCTCATCCGCGCTTTTGATCCGCGCGCCCATGTCGCGCCATTTCCACTCGAGCCCGGAGGGATCGTAATAGGGCGACACGGCGTGCTCAGGGTTGTCGATCAGAACAAGCGGGCGGTCGACCGCGAGATATTCGAGCTGCACGCTCGACGCGTCGGAGACGAGCACGTCGGCGGACTTGAGCCACGGCATGATGTCTTCGCCGCGTTGTTCGAGCAGCAGCGTGTCGGCCCGGTCGCGCGCGGCGCGGCGGAGGTGCTCGCGCCAGCCGGCGAATTCGTCGCGCTCGAGGACGAGCGGGTGAGGTTTGATGACGACGAAGGTGTCGTTCCGACCGCCGTGCAGGAGGTCGGCCACGCGCGCGCCGAGCATCGGCAGCGAGGAAAGCCCGGGGTGCCAAGTGGGCGCGTAGAGGACGACTTTCTTGCCGGCGGGGATTTGGGACGGACGCGGCGCGGAGACGAGGTTGTCCATCTGCACGTAGCCGGTGACCCAATACTCGCGGCGGGGGCGGATACCCTGGGCGATGAACTCGTCGCGCACGGCTTCGCTCGTCACGCACACGTAATCGGCGGCGCGAAACGACCGCGCGGGCACGCCCTTGTTGGCGAGGCCGTGGCGCGTGTGGACAAAGCGCGAGAGCGGCAGATGTGCGCGGAGGTGGAGGTAAGTGAGGTCCTCGCCGGCCACGATCACGTGGGGGCGGAAGCGGGTGAGTTCACCGGTGTCCGACGTGGCGAGGCATTGGTGCCGCCCGCGCAGCGCCGCCAGCGTCGACTGGAAAATCGCCTGGTGAAAATGATGCCGATAGTAAACGCCGACTCGCATGATCGTTCGCTGGATTCGTTCGCTGGAAATGTGACGAACGTGTTTCGGACAGGTGAATTTCCAGTCGGTGTTACGAATGGGTGACGCCACGCTTCCCGATCGATGGATCGGGCAAACCCTGATGCGCCTGCCGCCTCTCCGACGAAGATCCAAGGGGCGAATGTCATACATTATATGACATTCTCATCGCGACAGCTACGGGGAGTGTCGGAGAAGAAAGTGGGTGAGGGTATCGCCGTAGAGCGTGAAGCCGAGGCGCAGGTAGAGATCGCGGGCGCGGGGGTTGACCTTCAAGACCTGCAGACGAACGGAGAGGTGAAGGGCGGAGGCGGAAGCGAGCACGCTCTCGACCACAGCGGAACCGAGGCCGCGGCCTTGGAAATCGGGGTGGATCTGAATGTTCGCGAGGAAGAGTTCCTGCGGTTCGCGCTCGATGTTGAGGAGGCCGGCGTCACGGCCATCGGCGACGATGATCTGGATCGTCTCGGCGCTGAAGTGCTGGCGAAAGAAACGTTCCTGCGCGAGGTCGTCCCAGGAGCCCCAGGTTTGCTCGACGTAGGGGCGCATCGTGAGGCGCTTGAGGTGCCAGAGCCACGTGTAGTCCCTCGCGGTGACAGCGCGCAGCGTGAAAGGAGAAGGAGGCATGAGGCGGCCCGCCCGGAGGTCGGGCCCTAGCGGCGCGGCAGCGAGAGGAGGTGCGCGTCGGAGGTCAGAGGAGGACGAGATCGTTGCGGTGCACGACCTCGAGGCGTTTACGCGCGGGATAGAGCGCGGCGAGGGCGTCGCCTTTTTTTCCGGCGAGCGCGGGAATCTCCTCGCTGGCGAACGCGGCCTTGCCGCGCGCGAACGTGCGTTCGTCGGGGCCGGCGATGTTGACGATGTCGCCGGCGGCGAAATCGCCGCGCGCGCCGGTGACGCCGACGGCGAGGAGGCTGCGGCCTTCGTCGCGCAGGACGGGGACGGCGCAGGCGTTGACGAAGAGGGTGCCGGCGGGGCGTTGGAAATACGCGAGCCAGCGTTTGCGCGCTTCGAGCGGCAGGCCGTGCGGCACGAAGAAGGTGCCGGGGCCGTGGCCGGCGAGAAGGCGCGCGATGATGTCGGGTTCGGCGCCGCTGGCGATGAACACGCCGCAGCCGGAACGCGTGGCGAGTTTGGCGGCGGAGATTTTCGAGATCATGCCGCCGACGGCGGTCTCGCTCGTCGTGCCACCGGCCATCGCCTCGATCTCGGGGGTGATGCGTTCGACGACGGGGACGATTTGTTTCGTGCCGCGCAGGTCGACGAGGCCGGGCGCCGTGGAGAGGATGATGAGGTGCTGCGCCTCGACGAGGCTGGCGACGAGTGCGGACAGCGTGTCGTTGTCGCCGAACTTGATTTCGGTGGCGCTGACGGTGTCGTTTTCGTTGATGACCGGGATCGTGCCGTAGTCGACGAGCTGGCGCAGCGTGGCCTTGACGCCGAGAAAGCGCGCGCGACCGCGCAGGTCCTCGTGCGTGAGCAGCACCTGCGCGACGGTGAGGCCGTGCGGCGCGAAGCCGGCCTGCCAGTGTTGCATCAGCAGGCTCTGGCCGACCGCGGCGCAGGCTTGTTTCTTGGAGACGTCCTTCGGGCGTTTGGCGAGCTGGAGGGCGCCCATGCCGAGGCCGACGGCACCGGAGCTGACGAGGATGACCTCCGTGCCGCGGGCGCGGAGTGCGGCGACTTCGGCGCAGACGGCGGCGATGCGCGCCGTATCAAGTTGGCCGATACCGGTGGTGAGGACGCCGGTGCCGAGTTTGACGACGAGGCGTTT
>JAEYYL010000451.1 GCA_023430825.1 Verrucomicrobiota bacterium
GCTCGCAGGCGATGGCAATCCCGCCGCTCACGCGGCGAGTCACGCCGAAATCGCCTGCGAGCAGGCTCCTACCTCTCGTTTTCGGGGGGCGAAAGGAACTCGGCGAAAGCGCGCCAGAGGGCGGGGCCGCCGAGATGGAAAAGGTCGTTGTGCCCGGCGGCGGCGACGTCGTGGCGGCGGACGGTGGCGGCGGTCGCTTTGGCGGCGAGTTCGGCGGCCATCGCGTGAGGCACCAGCGTGTCGAACGGGCCGTGGACGAGCAGGATCGGGCAAGCGATCGCGGGGATTTTTGCGAAGTTGTCGAAGCGCGAGCGGATGATCAGCGAAGTGGGCGCCCAGGGCGCGGCCGTTCTCGCAACGGCGGGCATGGAGGTGAACGCGCTGATCGTGATGAGTCGTGCGATGGGCCGGCGGCTCGCGAGATCGATCGCCACGGCGGCACCGAGCGACCAGCCGACGGCGACGATGCGCGTGGGATCGAGGTCGGTGCGTGTGAGCAGATGATCGTAGGCGGCGTCGGCCGCGGCATAAAACGCGGCTTCGCTCGCGGTGCCGCCGCTCATCCCGTAGCCGGGAAATTCCGGGATGATGACGTTGAAGCCGAGGCGGCGAAAGCCGTCGAATTGCTCGCGACTGTAGGCGAGGCAGGCGCCGTTGCCGTAGAAATAAATCACGGTCGCGCGCGTGGCGGCGTCGGGACGCGGCGCGCCGGCGGGCGTCAGCGCGCGGCCGAACTGCGCGACGATGGGCGTGCCGTCGCTCGTGGTGAGCGGGACGAGTTCGTAGGCGGTGGACACCGGCACGGTGGTGTCGGCGCGACCTTGGGTGGCGGTGCCGGGAAAAATCAGGCTGCGTTCGAGGGCGCTGCAGCCGCCGAACGCGAGCAGTGAGGCGAGGGCGGCGATGGCGGGAAGCGAAGGCACGGGTGCGCGCCGGATGAGGTCAGCCCTTGCGGTGGATGAGCTGCGGTGCGGTTTCCATCTGGCCGCGGGTGACGCCGAGCTGGTTGAGGAGTTTCAATTCGCGCCAGAGTTCGGCACCGCCGATTTCGCCGCGGAGAAGCTGAGCGTAGCGGGTGAGCGTGCGCGCGACCTCGTCGGCGGATTCGTTGACGAATTCGACGCGGAAGCTGCGCGCGCCGAGTTCGAGGAGACGGGCGACGTATTCGGCGCCGGTCTGTGCCCGGTTATTGAATACGGTGTTGCGGCAGCCGGCGTCGGCGCGGAGCGGGAGTTCCGCGCCGGTGCGATCGCGGAGCGCGACGCGGTGCTTGTCGCACGGGCGGCCGCAATCGCGGTAGTCCTTGCCGGTCGAGAGGAAGGCGCAGAACACGCAATGCTCCATGTGAAACATCGGCATGTGCTGGTGGATCGTGATGTCGAACCACGTGCCCGGCGCGGACGAGAGCAGCGCTTCGAGCTGGACGATGTTGAGATCGTAGCTGGCGGTGACGCGCTCGAGCGAGTAGCGATCGAGAAAATAGCGGGCGGTGAGCGGATTCGCGACGTTGAGGGAGAAGTCGCCGCGGAGACGCTGGCCGGCAAAGAAGGCGAGGTGATCGTAGTTGCGGACGAGATAACCGTCGGCGTCGCAGGAGCGCACCTGTTTCAAAAACCACTCTTCGCCGGGCTTGAAGATGCGTGGGGCGGCGACCCAGATGGACGCGCGTTGCTCCTCTGAAGGGTTTTGGGTTTTGAGTTTTGGGTTTTGAGTTGGCGTTGCGGACGAGTGCTGAAGTTCGCGGAAGCGGGCGACGGTGTCGCGGTAGTGCTTCGGATTTTCGAACTCGCAGTAAATCGTGCGCGCGCCGGCCGACCAGGCGGCGTCGAGCTGCTCGGGGAGACGGATGACGGCGATGAGTTCGGGCGGGGTGGAGGGAGAAACCGACGCGTGACGACTCGCGGGCAGGTCGGGCCCTGCGTTGAGCGTCCAGCGTTTGGGTTGGGCGCGGAGGTGCTCGAGCGCGGTGGCGATTTCGCGGCGGAGGCGGTTGAGTTCGCTGACGGGGAGAATGACGTCGCCTTCGAGAAAGGAGGTGAGTGCGCCGAGCTTGAACGGCGTGCCGCCGAGGCGGCCGAGTTGATCGCGCAAGCGCTCGGCGGTGAGCGGCTGATGCGTCGCGGCGGCGAGCGGGAGCGCGGAGTCGAGTTGCGCGACGTCACCGTCGCCGTCGTTGGCGATCAAAGTCAGCGGCGTGCCGGCGCGGCCGTGGACTTCGAAGGAGATCGGGCGTTGAAAACGAATCTTGTCGCCGGCGAACGTGGCGCGGACCTCGCGGTCGAGCGCGGGGTCGTTGGTTTTCCAGACGCGCTGGCCGGCGCGCACGCGGCGCCAGTCGAGATCGCCGTGACCGAAACGCACGGTGGTTTCGCCGTCGGCGCCGGGGCGGGTTTCGACCTGGTAAACGCGGCCGCCTTCTTCGCGTTCGTCGGGCTTGCCGGCGTCGAAGACGATGCCGTCGCCGGGTTTGAGCGGAGCGAGGAGGTGAAGGGTGACGGATTCGTGGGCGACGCGTGTGACCTCGCCGAGGAACACGCCGCGTTTGGTGCCGAAGCGGGCGTGCGCGAGTTGCTGGTTATCGATGCCGCGAAACCAGCCGGTGTAGAGGCCGCGCGAAAAGCCCATCTCGAGGTCGTAGCGCGCGGAGGCGGGATCGAAGGGGTGGGGCGCAGCGTCTCCGACGCGCTGCGAACCCGTCCGGAGGCCGGGTTCCACCCGGGCCATCGCCGCGTCCACGGCCCGGCGGTAGACGCGGGTGATGTTGGCGACGTACTCCGGATTCTTGAGGCGGCCCTCGATCTTGAGCGAGGCGACGCCGGCGCGAATCAGGTCGGGCAGGACCTCGAGGC
>JAEYYL010000033.1 GCA_023430825.1 Verrucomicrobiota bacterium
GTCTCGTGGGCTCGGAGATGTGTATAACACACAGAACCACTCGCGCCGCGTTCACCGCGGCGATACTGCTCAGCCCGGCTCTCGGCTGGGCGCAGCAGGCCAACACCCCAACGACCGACGAAGCCGACGAGCCGGTGCGACTCTCTCCCTTTGAAGTTCGGGCGGAGTCGGACACCGGCTATGTCACGGCTTCGACGCTGGCCGGCAACCGCCTGAGCACGGACCTCCGGGATTTGGGAACGTCGCTTTCGATCTACAACAAGACGTTCCTCAACGATATCGGCGCGACGGATAACGCGTCGTTGCTCACCTACACGTTGTCCACCGAGGTGGGCGGCGTTTACGGCAACTATTCCGGCACGGGTGGCGGGACCTCGCCCAACCTGAACGCCAGCCTGAATCCCTCCTCGAACAATCGCGTGCGCGGCCTGGTCAGCGCCGACAACACGCGCGATCTCTATCTGAGCAGCATCCCGTGGGAGGGTTACAACATCGACGCGGTCGATCTGCAGCGCGGACCCAACGCCCTGCTGTTCGGCCAGGGCAGCCCCGGCGGCGTGATCAACACGCGCACGAAACAGGCGACCTTCCGCGATCAAAACGAAGTGTCGGTGCGTTTCGACGAGTATGGCAGCGCGCGCGGCACGGTGGACTTCAATCGGGTCCTCCTCCCCGACGAACTGGCGTTCCGGTTCGCGGCGGTCGCGAACACCTCCAAGTTCCAGCAGAAGGAAGCGTTCGACGACTTCCATCGCGAGTGGCTGGCGGTGCGCTACGAGCCGAAGTTCCTGAAACGCGGCAGCGCCCGCACGATCATCAAGGTCGACGGCGAAATCGGCGATGGCGACAGCAACCGTCCGCGCAACACCCCGCCGGTTGACCGCATTCTGCCCTGGTTCAACGCGCTCGATCAGAAGCTCTACAATGTCGCGTGGATGAACGAAGGCACGTGGACGATCCCGGGCCGCGGCGATGCGGTGCAATCCACGACCGGCATCGGCACGAACCCCGGCTACCAGCCCTGGGTCGCGACCAACTTCGGCAGCAACTTCTACACGGGCACGCTCCTGACCTTCCTGCCGGGTTCGACGACTCCGGCGCTGGCCATGGGTGTCAACCCGGTGACGTATCCGGCGATCAACAACCTGGGCGTGCGCGATGGCACGATCGGCGGCCTGGCGCCTTCGCAGCCGCGCGGCATCCGCACCTATCGCGACTGGGCGACCGCCACCGCTCAGCCGTTCGCGAGCCTGATCAAGAACACCCACATCGCCGATCCGAACATCTTCGATTTCTACAATCACATGATCGACGGCGACATCAAACGGGAGTGGTTCAACTTCCACACCTACGATGTCTCGCTCAGCCAGACGTTCCTCAACGAGAAGTTCGGTTTCGACGTCGGGTATCATAATGAAGAATACACGGCCGGCGGCTACAATCCCGTCTCGCAGGAACTCCACATCGATTACAACGAAGTGATGCCGGACGGCACGAACTCGCCGACCAGCTGGTATCTGGACGGCACGCGCAATCCGGGGGCCGGACGCGCCTTCGTCCAATTGGGCAACGGCAGCGGCGACAACACGACGGAGCGCGCGAGCGTCCGCGCGACCGCGTTCGCCACCCACGATTTCGCCAAGGGCCGTCGCGACAACTGGATCACCCGGCTCCTGGGCACGCACACCGTGACCGCGATGGGTTCCCGCGACACCTACAAGCGTTTCAGCCGCGGCTGGCAGAACTTCGCCTACACGGGTGCCTACTACAATCACCCGATGTTCCAGCTCACGAAGGACACGAACAGCCGCAACTGGCCGGACTTCTACCCGACCCGCGTCGTGTATCTGAGCGACAGCCTCGTGGGCAAGTCCCTCGGGCAGAACCTGGGGCTGCGCGCTCCGGGAGCCGATCCCGTCCCGGGCGACACGATCGCGCTGCGCTATTTCGATACCACCTGGGCGCCCGCCGCGGGCGTGAACCCGAACGATCCGTGGATGAACGGCGTCACCTATCAACCTGGGGTGGCCGGCGCGTCCGCTTCGACGCAGTCGGAAAATCCCGCCAACTATGTCGGCTGGGGCACGCGCGACGTGCAGCTGCTGCACGCGTCGAACGACTTCAATCGCGATCTGCTGACGATGACGCGCAACTGGGATAACCGCGAGAATGACGCGCACGCGTTCGTCTGGCAGGCCAAGCTCTGGGACAACGCGATCGTCGCGACCGGCGGTATTCGTCACGACAAGGTCATGAACACGACGACGGACTGGCAGCTGCAGAACTCGCCCAACCGTGGCAGCAGCGATCCGGCTCTGGTGGTCCCCACCGTCACCAAGCTCGGGCCGATCGAACGCGATTCGAAGAGCTGGGGCGTGGTCGTGCACTTCGGCCAGCTGCCCTTCATCTCGGACCTGATGAAGCGCTCGCCGATCGAGGTCAGCGCGTCCTACAACCGCTCGGTCAACTTCCAGACCGGTCAGATCTTTCGCGATTACTGGGGTGAGCAGCTCCCGCTGCCGGAAGGCAAGACGGAGGACATCGGTGTCGTGCTCGCGACGAAGGACGGCAAGTATTCGCTCAAGGTGAACAAGTTCGAATCGAGCGTGAAGAACAACACCTCGACCGGCGTGCAGTTCTGGAACTACGGCAACAACGTCGGCATCTACGCCCAGTCGTGGTCGCAGTTCAAATACAACCACGAGGTGAAGAACAACCCGGCGAGCCCGCGCTTCGGCAGCAATGTGCTCAGCGATCTTCCCGTGCCGACGCCGGAAGCCCCGAACCAGAAGTGGACGGTGGATTACCAGCCGTTGAACGGCCAGACGCTGGAGCAGGCGCAGGCGCAGGAACAGGCGGTCATCGCCGCGTGGGATCAGTGGCTGCAGGAAATGTCGCCCTTGCCCCAGCTCATGGGTCAGGCGTGGGGTTTCAACTGGGCTGACGATCTCACCGAATCGCCGGTGTCGGACTTCCGTTTCACCAGCGACCTCGTCGCGAAGGGCTACGAAATCGAGCTGAACGCCCAGCTCACCCAGAGCTGGCGCCTGACGCTGAATGCGTCCCGCATCGAGTCCGTGGTGGACAACCTCGGCAAGAGCCCGGCGCCTGGCGGCCAGATGACGATGATCGATTACCTCCTGGATTTCGATCGCCGCTTGAACGAGACCGTCATGGGTGACCTGCGCATCTGGGGTGGTGCCTCGACCTCCAACGCCCGTGAAAACTGGAACGGCTACGCGAACGGCGACTTGAAGGCGCGTCTGGCCGAACAGGGCACGGTCGTTCCCGAGAACCGCCTGTGGCACTGGAATGCGATCACGAACTACGACTTCCGCGAAGGCCGGCTCAAGGGCTGGAACGTGGGTGGCGCGGCGCGTTATCAGTCCGCCGCGACGCTCGCCTACAAGCCGGTGCAGAATCCGGGTTATATCAGCTACGATCTCAACTCGCCTTATCGAGACGACGACGAACTCACCTTCGACGCGTGGGTCGGCTATCGCCGCAAGATTCTGAGCGAGAAGGTCGATTGGCGGATTCAGCTGAACGTGGCCAACATCGGAGTCGGCAACGACCTCGTTCCGGTCACGGTGCAGCCTGACGGCACGCCGGCGCTGCAGCGTATCAAGCCCTCGCAGCGCATCTTCATCACGAGCACATTCTCGTTCTAATGCTGCGTGGTTGATTTCGGGAGCCCGGTCTCACGGCCGGGCTCCTTTTTTTTTGGCCGGAGCAGCGGGTGTTTCCGTCTGCGCCACTGCGCGACACGGGCCCGTCCGGTCGTGGACGTTTTACCCGCCCGGCGGCGGCCGCGGCTTTCGGCCTCGCGCGACGCGTTTACTCGATGTCGATGATGCCGCGTTTGACGGCGGTCACGAGGGCCTGCGTGCGATCGGAAACGCCGAGTTTCGCGAAGATGTTCGCGACGTGAATTTTCGCGGTGCCGACGACGAGACCGAGTTTGGCGGCAATTTCCTTGTTGCTCAGGCCCTTCGCCAGCAGCTGGAGCACTTCCATTTCGCGCGGCGACAATTGCGCCAGGAGCCGCTCGCCGATGCGCGAGGCGATCTGGGCCGGGATGTATTGCTCGCCTTCGTGCACGGTGCGGATCGCCTCGAGCAGTCGTTCGAGCGCCATGTCCTTCACGACGATGCCGGAGGCTCCGGCCTTGAGCGCCTGGTAAACCTCCTCGCCCCGGGCGTAGTTGCTGTAGATCAGGGTGCGCACGGGGCCGAATTCCTGCCGAAGGGCGCGGATCGTCTCCACGCCGCTCATGGTGTGCATGCGCAGGTCGATGACGACGACGTCCGGTCGCAGCCGGCGATAGGCTTCGATCACGTCCTGGCCGTCCTCCACGTCCGCGACGACTTCCATGTCGGCGGCGTCGCCGATCGCGGTCATCAGCCCCATGCGAATGGCCATGTGATCGTCCGCGAGAAGAATGCGGATTTTCTTAACGGTGGTTTCCTTCGGGATGCTGGGATGAGTCGTCATAAACGGGTCGCGGCACGACAATGCGGATGGTGGTGCCCTGCGTGGGAGCGCTTTCGATATTCAAACGCCCGCGCAGTTTCTTCACGCGATTTTTGATCCCGCGCAGTCCGAGGTGTCCCGCCCGGCCCTGCATCACGTCGTTCGGCACGAAGCCGATGCCGTCGTCGGCGATGGTGAGCCCGATCGTATCAGGCGCGTAGTCGAGCTGGATCTCGATGCGTTGGGGCTGGGCGTGGCGGATGGCGTTGGTGGTCGCCTCCTGGGCGATGCGCAGGAGGTTGTGGTTCACGGTGCGATCGAGGGCCACGGGTTGGCCGGAGACGGCGACGTGGATCTTGATTTCGCCGGAGTCGACGAACGTCGTGAGATTGCGGAGCGCGTCGCCGAGCTCGGTGCCTTCGAGCAGCGGCGATTCCATGTCCCACACGGCGTGCTGCACTTCCTGGCGGGCGTAGGAGACCATGTTGCGGACGACGTTGAGGCGGGAGCGGACGTCGCCGCCGACGACGGGGAGCTTGAGCGTCGTGTCGAGCTGGAGGATCGCGCCGGTGAGGCCCTGCTGCACGCTGTCGTGGATTTCGTTGGCGAGGCGATCGCGTTCCGCGAGCGTGGCGGTGGTGCGTGTTTCCTCGCCGAGCCGGGCCATGGTTTCCTCGAGCTGGTGGGTGCGTTCGCGGACGATTTGTTCGAGCGCGAGGCGGCGTTTTCGTTCGAGGTAACTGGCCCAGTGCACCATGCCGAACAGCGCGAGGGAGCCGAGCAGCCCGAACCCGGCATAGGCCGGCCAGGTGCGATACCAGGGAGGCGAAATTTCGAAGGAGAGCGCCGTTTCGCCACCGGCGGGCAGATGTTTGCCGGAGAGTCGGACGAGAAGATCGTAGCGGCCTTCGCGCAGGCCGCGCAGGCTCACCTGCGAGCCTGCCATCGCGGACCAGGGGTCGTTCTCGGTGAGCTTGTATTCGTAGCTCGGTGCACGGCGGCCCGCGTCGCTGCCCGAGAAAAACTGCAGCGTGAGGCTGTTGCGTTCGAAGGGGAGGCGCACGAGCGGCATGGTCGGGGAACTGCCGGTGAGCAGCTCGTCGCCGCGGGCGTCGACCAGCGAAACGAGAATCGGTTTCCCGGGCGGTTGCGCGGTGGTGGCCCAGCGCTGCTCGACGTGATAGAGCGACTGGCTCGCAATGATCCAAACGTCGTTGCCGGGGAGCACCTGCAGGACGGGATAACGGTCGTTGATCAGGTCGAAGCTTCGGGCGTCGATTTCGTAATCCCCGTCCTTCGGCGTGAATTTGATCACGCCATCGTCGTGCGTGGCCCAGAGGGTGCCGGCGTCGTCCTCTTCCAGGCGCGCGATCCAGTAAGGGGAGCGGTTCAACAGCTTTTTCAACGCGGGCGCGTCGCACCACGTGCCACGGTGCTCGTCGAAAAAGCGCCGGTCCTCCTGATCGGCGCTGAGCACCACGATCCCGCCGGCGGCGCCGATGTTGACCCAGGGTTTCGTCGTCCAGGAAGCGTTGGGGATGATGTCGAGCTGCAGCTGGCCGTCGCGCAACCACAGCCGGCCGACCTGGCCGCCCATTTCGATCCAAACGGCGTTTTCCACCCGGTGGACCACCGAGGGATAAGTCACGCCCTTGATCCGTGGCACCGGTTCGGTCCAGCGGCCGTCGCGCCATTCGAGGAAGGCGATCTCGGAGCGCCCGATCGCATAGCAGCGGTTCGCATCGATCATCACGAAATGGGCGATGTCGGCGAGTTCCGCGACCGAACGCAGCTGGCCATCCGCTTCGACGGCATAGATGTGGTTGGTGCCACCGACGAGCATGCGCGGTCCGGCGGCGGCCAGCGCCCAGGCGCCGTTTTCCGGCTGATAGGGATGCGCCTCGAACTGCGTGGGTGCGCCGGGTGGGCCGCGCAGGGCGCGATAGAGCTTGCCGTCGGAGGCGACGAAAAGCTGGTCCTGCCAGCGGGCGATGATCGGCCAGCCGAGCGTCAAGCCCAACTGCTGCCCGAAGAGGGTGAGTGCGCTGCTATAGAGAATTTTTTCGATGCCGTCCTCCGTGGCGATCCAGAGCACGCCCGGCTCGCGGTTGGCCATCGCGGTGATGCGATGATATTCGGAGGTCGTGAGCGAGAGGAGCAGTTCGCCGTCGTTCGAATAGAGAAACAGGCCCTTGCCCGTGACGCCGACCGCGGTGCGGCCGTCGGTGAGATGATGGAGCACGGAGACGCGGCCGCGAAAGCCGTCGCGGATCTGCGGGCCCCAGGGAGCGACTTGCGGCTCCCACGGCGAGAGCGAGCGCCCATCGAAGACGACGAGGCGGCCGTCGAGCAAAGAAAGGAGGGCGCGTCCGTCGTCGAGCGTGGTGGCGAGCTCGACCACGATGTTGTCGAGATCCGTGCCGGGGGCCGGGCGCAGTTCCCGGCGGGCGATGTCGACGACGTGCAGCGAGTGATTGAAGGCGGACACGTAAACCGTGTCGCCGATGCGAAAGGCCCGGGAGATGCGCGAGTGCTCGTAGAGTTGGGTTTCGCTTTTCCGATAGCCGTGAAAAGCGATGCCGTTGGGGCTGATGAAATAGACGCCATCGCGCGTCGCGATCAGGTCTGCGAACGATGCGGAGCGAATCCATTCCGGCGGATCAGCCGGCGTGAGCGGGACGGCATGGAGCAATCCGTCGGCCTGCGTCTCCGCCCGGCCCCACGAGGCGCGCGCCCCATAATACATGCGGCCGTCGGGAGCGGAAACGACATGGGTCATGCGCACGCGGTCCGGATCGCTGTCGGCGATGTTTTTCCACACCGTGTCATTGAGCACGGCATAGACGCCGTCGTGAATCACGGCGACGCGGCCGAAGCGGTCGAAGTCCAGACGGGCGCCGCGCGGCCCGTAGCCGATATCCTCGAGCGAATAGCGGCGGGTGAAGGGAATGCCGCGCCCGGCCGGAGACGCGGCTTCAGCGCTCGCGAGCGTGACGAGCAACGCCCACACCATCCAGACCCGCGCCGGGAGCCGGCCCGATTGCGACCGCGCACGGAGTTGCGGGTCGGAGGGTGGGGCGATCAGGCGTGCGATCCAACGAAACATTCGGCGACGGGGGGCGGGTGGGGAAAACGTGGACGCGTGCGAGGGCCGGTAAAGCGCATTTGGCGCGCGCGGCGCGAAATCGCCCGGGTTTCAGCGGTGGCGTATTACCCGGGTAATAGCTGCGCCTACTGCCAATGCCACGTTGCCGGAGCCGGGCTTCTGACTTGTGGTCCGGTCGCTCTCAGGTTCGACCCCGCCATGCTTCGGCGGAGCGGAATCTGGCGGCGGTTTACCCCCCATGAGTCGGTGCAGCCACGATTTTTCCCTGCCGTTCCCCCGGCCGGCCCCACGCCACCGTTCCCCGGATTTGCGATCCGGGCGATCGAGCCATTTCCGGTGATGACGCGCGCGCCGAACCCCTCCGTTCGTCAGGTGTTGCTCGCGATGCCCGGAGCTCCGGGAGAACTCGTGCAAGGCATCGTCCGTTTTGCACGCGAACACGACTGGCACCTCGTGACCGATGTGATGGTGACGGGTGCGTTGCGGCGCGAGTGGAAGGGCGACGGCGTGCTCGCGTCGATGCCGTATCAACCGGAATTGCTGGAGGCGGTGGCGGGCTGGGGGATTCCCAGCGTCGAGCTGTCGCCCGCCGGCGGCGCGGGCGGCATTCCGCGCGTGGAATGCGATCACGCCGAGGTCGGGCGCATCGCGGCGGATCATTTGCTGGAGCGCGGGCATCGTAATTTTGCGTGGGCGCCGTTTGCCGACGATGCGGAGAACCGCGAGCGGTTCGCCGCGTTTCACTCCCGGCTGGTCGCGCAGGGCTGCCGTTGCCGGATTCTGCCGCCGACCTACGATCGCACGGGTGCCCCGGCGCTGGCGGCAGGCGGGGAACGCCGGCGGCTGCTGATCGCCGAATTGCAGCGGCTGCGTCTTCCCGCGGCGGTGTTCGCTTTTAACGACTGCGTGGCGGCGGAGATCGTCGACGCCAGCCGTGCGGCGGGTCTCGCCATCCCGGAGGATATCGCGGTGCTGGGCGCGGGCGACTCGATCGTCTGCACCGCATCCGCGCCACCGCTGTCGAGCATCGACCTCGATCTCGACGAGATCGGTTATCGGGCGGCGTTGGTGCTGGAGCAGATGATGCAGGGCCTGGCGGCGCCGGCACGGGCCGTGCGCGTCGTGCCGAAGGGCGTCATTACGCGAAAGAGCACCGAATTGGTCGCGGTGAACGATCCGCGGGTCGCGCGCGCGCTGGCGTTCATCGCCGAGCATTATCCGGAGCCGGCTTTGAGTGTGGCATCGGTGGCGACCGCCGTGGGCATCTCGCGGCGGAATCTGGAGCGGAGCTTCCGCCAGGAGACGGGTTACACGATCCACGAGCACATCGTGAACGTGCGCATGCGCGAGGCGTCGCGGCTGCTCAAGAGCGGCCCGCGCGCGAAGAGCGCGGAGGTCGCCGCGCTCGTCGGGCTCGGCGGCGACCGGACGTTCTTCCGCGTTTTCCGGCGACACTTCGGCATGAGTCCGCGGGCGCATCGCGACTGGGCGCTGCAGGCCAAGCAGGCCAACCGCGCGGCGGACCTCCCGGTGCATTCGTTGCTCGCCGCGCCCAAATCTCCGCGCGCGCCGCTCGCCGGCGTGCGGACGACCGCGGCGTGAGTCCGGACACGGCCCGGTGCCCGCGGTCGATTCCGTGGTGGGCATGGGCCGGAAATGTCGTCCCGTTTCCTCTCCAGAAATTTCCCTTCCGCCATGAAATCACCTCGTCTTCTCGCTTGTCTCGTTCTTTTCGGCTGCGCGGCGCTCATGCGCGGGCAGGCCGAACCGGTCGCTTTCGACTGGTTCGACTACCAGGGCAACGATCCCGTGCCGCGCGAGCAGCTTGCCGCGGGCGAGTTTCGGAATCCGATTCTGACCGGGTTTTATCCCGACCCGAGCATCTGCCAGGTCGGCGAGGATTATTATCTCATCAACTCCACCTTCGCTTATTTTCCCGGCATCCCGATTTTCCACAGCCGCGATCTGGTGAACTGGAAGCAGATCGGCCACGTCATCGACCGGCCCGAGCAACTGCCCTACGACAAGCTCGGCGTGTCCCGCGGCATCTTCGCGCCGGCGATCAGTTATCACAACGGCGTGTTCTACGTCGTGTGCACGATGATCGACGCCGGCGGCAACTTCGTGATGACCGCGACGGACCCCGCCGGTCCGTGGTCCGATCCGACCTGGCTGCATTTCGAGGGCATCGACCCGTCATTGTATTTCGACGACGACGGTCGCGCGTGGATGCTCAACAACGGCGCGCCGATCGGCACGCCGCTCTACAGCGGTCACCGCGCGATCTGGATTCAGGAATTCGATCCGGGCGCGCGCCGGATGATCGGACCGCGCAAACTGCTCATCAACGGTGGCGTCGATCTCGCCGAGAAGCCCGTGTGGATCGAAGGTCCGCACATCTACAAGCGCGACGGCTGGTATTACCTCTGTTGCGCCGAGGGCGGCACCAGCGTGAATCATCGGCAGGTGATTTTCCGCAGCCGCGCGGTCGACGGTCCGTATGAGCCGTGGGACGACAATCCCATCATCACGCAGCGCGATCTCGACGGTAACGTGCCGTTCGGCGTCACGTCGACCGGCCACGCCGATCTCGTGGTCGGCCCCGACAACAACTGGTGGGCGGTCTTCCTCGCGGTGCGGCCCTACGACGGCCGGCACTCGCCGATGGGCCGCGAAACCTTCCTGTTGCCCGTCGACTGGCCGAAGGACGGCTGGCCGCGCATCCTCGAACACGGAAAACGCGTGCCGCTCATCGCGAAAACCCCGGGTGGCGTCGCACTGCAGCCCGCCTCGCCGCCGCTCAACGGCAACTTCACGTGGCGCGACGATTTCGACACGGCCACGCTCTCGCCGCTCTGGATCATGCTGCGCGCCCCGCGCGAAACCTGGTGGAAACTCGACGCGGAGAAAGGCACGCTCGCGCTCGATCCGCGCGCGGAGACCCTCGCGGGCGACGGCAACCCGAGCTTCTTCGGCCGCCGCGTGCAGCACGCGCGCTTCACCGCCACGACCGCGCTCGACGTGCCAAAGAACGAAAACGTTTCCGCCGGGCTCGCGGTTTTCCAAGGCGAGCGTTTCCATTATTTCCTCGCGGCGAAACGCGAAGCGGACGGCGTCACGCTCTATCTCGAAAAACACCAGCGCGACGCCGGCACGGTGGTCGCTTCGGCGAAGCTTCCGGCGTCCGCGAGCAAGGTGGAGTTTCGCGTCGAGGCGAACGACGCGACGTGCTCGTTCTCCTATGCCGTTGAACCCGGCGCGTGGAAAACCCTCGCCGCCGACCTCGATGCGAAATTGCTCACGACGGATGTCGCGGGCGGATTTGTCGGCGCCACCGTCGGCCCGCACGCGCGGCTCGATCGCAAACCGAAACCCACCGCCGCGACCGGCGCGAACGCCGACGGCAAGCAGACGTTCGTGATCGTGCACGGCGCCTGGGCCGGCGGCTGGGAACACAAGAAAATCGCCGAGGCACTGGAAGCGAAGGGCCACAAGGTTTACCGGCCCACGCTCACTGGCCAGGGCGAACGCGTGCACCTCGCGTCACCGGAGATCGACCTGAAGCTGCACATCCAGGACATCGTCAACTTCATCGAGTGGGAGAACCTCGAGAATATCGTGCTCGTCGGCCACAGCTACGGCGGGATGGTCGTCACCGGCGTCGCCGATCGCGTGGCGAGCCGGTTGAAACACCTGATCTATCTCGACGCGTTTCTCCCCGAAAACGGCGAGAGCGCGCAGACCTCGCGCGGGCAGGGCGGCCCCGGCCGTCCGGCGGTGAACGGTTTCTTTTCCATCGGTGACCAGACGGGCAAACCCGTGCCGCACGTCGTGCCGCAACCGGAGAAAACGTTCACGCAACCGATCGTGCTCGAGCACCAGGACGAGGCGCGGAAGGTGCCGACGACCTACATCCT
The DNA here is from genome assembly GCA_023430825.1 of Verrucomicrobiota bacterium. Taxonomy (GTDB): domain Bacteria; phylum Verrucomicrobiota; class Verrucomicrobiia; order Opitutales; family Opitutaceae; genus Opitutus. The sequence goes on from JAEYYL010000033.1 coordinate 11,497, forward strand.
CACCGCGGACAAAGGGAAGAAGGCCGAGGAGGACGGCTTCCATCGCTTCTACCAACGCGCGAAGGCGCGCGGCTGGACCGCCTTGGTGATGGAGGGCGATCACGTCGTGCACCTGTCCAAAACCGCCGAGCTCGCCGAGCTGCTCGAGGAAGCGCTGTAAGACAACGCGCCCGTGTGACGGTAATGCAAATCCCGCGGGCGATGGCTGGCGTCATGCCGCGCGGGCGCCGACAACAAGCGCACATGCAGTTCCGGGCGATCGCTCCGCTCCTTGCGTTCCTCCTCTTGTTCGCGTCCAGCGCGTCGGGCGCGTCCGGCGATTCGCCGGTGCGCGTCTTGATCGTCGACGGCTACAGCAACCACGATTGGCGGCTGACCACCGCGCTCATTCGCGGCATTCTCGAGCCGACGGGATTGTTTACCGTGAACGTGACCACGGCGCCGCCGAACAGGGAGGCGCCGGGCTGGGACGCGTGGCGGCCGAATTTCGCCGCGCACGACGTCGTCATCCAAACCTGCAACGATCTCGGCGGCGGGCCGCCGTGGCCGCGCGTAGTGCAGGAAGACTTCGAACGCTTCGTGCAGGACGGCGGCGGGCTCTACGTCTGGCATGCGGGCAACAACGCCTTCCCCGACTGGCCGGCCTACAACGCGATGATCGGCCTCGGCTGGCGCAAGAAGGACTTTGGCGTGGCAATCGCCGTCGACGCCGCCGGGCAGATCGTGCGCATTTCGGCGGGCGAGGGCGGCGACACCGGTCACGGCGACCGGCTCGACACGGTCGTGCACCGGCTCGGCGAACATCCGATCCACGTCGGGCTGCCGCGCGCCTGGCTCACACCGGACATCGAGGTGTATTACTATGCGCGCGGTCCGGCGCAGAACATCGAGGTGTTGTCGCACGGATTCGATCCGCACACGAAAATGAACTGGCCGCTCGAGTGGACCGTGACCCATGGCCGCGGCCGCGTTTACACCTCGACCTTCGGCCACGTGTGGAGGGGCGACACGCAACCGGAACGCATGCGTTGCGCGGGCGTGCAGACGATCCTGGTTCGCGCGCTCCAGTGGCTGGCCCGTCGGCCGGTGGATTTCCCGGTGCCGGCGGATTTTCCCGCGCCGGACCGCGCCTCGGTGCGCGGACTGATTCCGCTCTCCACTTTATGACTACAGCACTCCGGCGTTTCGCCTTCATGGCCACGCTCCTGATGACGGCCGGCGCGCGCGCTCAGGACGAGAATTTCCATGTGTTCCTCTGCCTCGGGCAGTCGAACATGGAGGGCTTCCCCGGCATTCCCGCGGAGGAGAAGGCGTATGCGGACCCGCGTTTCCAGGTGCTGGCCGCGGTGGATTTTCCGGCGCAGGGGCGCGAGCAGGGGAAATGGTATCCCGCCGTGCCGCCGCTCAGCCGGCCCAGCGCCGGCATGAGCCCGGCCGATTATTTCGGTCGCACCCTCGTCGCCTCGCTGCCCGCGCACGTGAAGGTCGGCGTGGTCAACGTCGCCGTCGGCGGTTGCAAAATCGATCTTTTCGAAGCGACGACGTTTCCCGACTACGTGGCCAGTGCGCCGCATTGGATGAAGGGCGCCTTGGATGCTTATGGCGGCAATCCCTACCAGCGGCTCGTCGACATGGCGCGGATTGCGCAGCGATCGGGCGTGATCAAGGGCATCCTCCTGCACCAGGGCGAATCGAACGTCGGCGATCCGGCGTGGCCGGCGAAAGTGAAGTCCGTTTACGAACGATTGCTCGCGGACCTCGATTTGTCGGCGGACGACGTGCCGCTGCTCGTGGGCGGCCTCGTGCCCGCCGATCAGCAGGGCAAGTGCGCAAGCATGAACGCCGTCATCGCCGATCTGCCGAAGACGATTCCCACGGCGCACTTCGTTCCGTCCGACGGCTGCGAGGCGGTGTCCGACCAGCTGCACTTCAGTCCCGCGGGTTACCGCGAACTGGGTAAACGCTACGCCGAAACGATGCTGCCGCTGCTCCAAATCTCCGCCAGCGCCAGTGCCTCACGCTGAACTGAAGCGCTTTCAACCAGGCTGTGGCCCTTTCCGGAGGGACGACGTCCGGGGCGTCCGCGGCCGGCACGGAGGCCGGCCCTCCATCCAGGCAGCCGCCGGTGATTTCAAGGTGGCCCGCTGCGTGAGCAGCGGGCTCGCATCGCCTCCGGACAGTGAACCACTGAACGGTAATCCTGCGCGCCGGTTTGCCCGCGCCCGGCGAAAAATCTATGCGTGCTTCCGTCAGGTTCGGTCGCGGATGTCGCAGCGTTTTTCGCTTCGATTTTTCTGCGACCGTTTCCGGTTCTCGTGCGTCGTTCGCACCGCACGTCAGCCCCGCCACCCCATTTATGACCCTAACCCCCTCGTTCCTGAAGGTGGCCCGAACATCCGTTCTGGCCACGTTGCTCACGTTCGCCGTGTCCGCCCTCGCGCAGGACGGCACGATTCATCCGTTCGACGCGCCCGCCGAGCCCAACGCGATTCCGCTCAACACCGGCAAGGTCGAGAACCAGCCGGCCGAGGAGAGCTGGTTCCGCCAGTGGGGCGAACCGATGGTGCGCAACGTTTCGAATGCCACGCTCACGCCGTTCCTGCCCGACCCGGCAAAAGCCAACGGCACCGCCGTTCTCGTCGCGCCGGGCGGTGGCTTCCGCTGGCTCTCGATCAACAACGAAGGTTGGAAGATCGCCAAGGCGCTCAACGAGCGGGGTGTCGCCGCCTTCGTGTTGAAGTATCGCCTGATCCCGACGCCGCCCACGCTCGACGGCCTCCGCGAATCCATGAACCGCACGTTCGCGTCAGTCGGCGCCGACGGGGCCGCGGGCGCGCCGCCGCCGCCGCGTCCGCCGCGCCCCAATCTCGACAACCAGCTCGCCGACGCCGAGGCCGCCTACGCGATGATCGTCGCGCGCGCGAAAGAGTGGGGCGTCGATCCCGACCGGATCGGCATGATGGGTTTTTCCGCCGGCGCGGGCCTCACGATGCACTCCACGCTCAATTCGAAGAAGATGAAGCTGGCCTTCATCGCGCCGATTTACGGCGGCATGGGGCCGGTCGAGGTGCCGAAGGATGCGCCGCCGATGTTCGTGGCGATCGCCGTCGACGACTTTCTCTTCCGCGGCGAATTCGGGTTGATCAAGTCCTGGTATGATGCCGGACGCCCGGTCGAGTTCCACCTCTACCAGGATGGCGGCCACGGCTTCGGCATGGGTTACCCTGGTCACCCGACCTACTACTGGTTCGAGCCGTTCACCCACTGGCTCGAGCACAACGGTTTCCTCAAGGCCAAGGCGGCCGAGTAACCTCCGTTCGTTCTGCGGCACGCGGCAATCCTCCTGAATTCCAGCCGGATTGCCGCGTCGCTGCGCGCCTGGCCCCGAGCTCTCGGTGAAGCTCTTTTTGTATTTTATCACCGGATACACCCCAACCCCACGCCACCGATGAAAAATCTGAGCTTTCTGCTGTCCTCCCTGCTCCTGGCCGCCTCGGCCTTCGGGAACCTTTCGACCGCACCCGCTGCGCTGATCAAAGTCGATCTCGACCGCACCATCGGCGCCATCGATCCCAACCTCTACGGCAGTTTCCTCGAACCCGTCAGCCGCGGTGGCACCAGCCGCGGCGTGGTGTATGGTCCGCTTTACGATCCGGATTCGCCGCATTCCGACGAGAACGGATTCCGCACGGCGTATCTCCAGCAGATCAAGGACCTGAAGGTCTCGGCGGTTCGCTGGCCCGGCGGCAATTTCGTGTCAGGCTATTACTGGCAGGACGGCATCGGTCCGAAAGATCAACGACCCGTCACGCTCGATCTTTCGCGCAGCCGGAAGGAATCGAACCAGATGGGCACCGACGAATATGCGGCCTTCTGCAAACTCGTCGGCGCGGAGAATTTCATCTGCATCAACGCCGGCACCGGCACGATCGAGGACGCCGCCCGCTGGGTGGAATACTGCAACGCGCCCGCCGGGACGCACTACGCCGACCTCCGCGTGAAGCACGGCCACGCGGAGCCTTACAACGTCAAATACTGGGCGCTCGGCAACGAGCCCGACGGCCCGTGGCAGCTCGGTTACAAGAACAAGGAGGACTACACGAAGTTTGCCATCGAGGCGGCCAAGATGATGCGCGCCGTCGACGAGAACATCCTGCTGGTCGCCGCCGGTTCCTCGAATTATCCGCTGGTCACGAAACGGTATGATCCCAAGGACGGCTGGACCGACTGGAACGATTACGTGCTCGATCAGATGGCCGGTTACATCGACTACATTTCGCTTCACCGCTATGTCTTCCAGGTCTTGCGCGGGATCGATCAGCCGACCTTCGCCGACGAGATGTCGCTCGGACTGGAGATCGATCGCCTGATCCAAATCACCCGCGGCCAGATCGAGAAGGCGATGGCCAAATCCGAAACCGACCGGCCGATCTACATCTCCTTCGACGAATACGGCGCGCGCAGCAACACCTTCGCCGGACCGCTGCTGCTGGCCCAGCATCTCAACGCGTTCATCCGTCATGCCGACATCGTCAAGATGGCGAACCTCACCTTCCTCAGCAGTCTCGTCGGCATCACCCCCGACGGCGATTACAAGACCTCCCTCTACTATCCGTTTCATCTCTATTCGAACAATGCCCGGGGCACCGCGCTGGACGTCTTCACGCGTTGCGACAGCTACAGCAACAAGGTCTTCAAGGACATTCCCTATCTGGATGTCACCGCGGTGTTGAACGAGTCCGCCGGCACACTGGTGATCAATGTCGTCAATCGCAGCGAAGCCGACGCCATCGCGGCGGACATCGAGCTGCAATCCGGCGCCTACACAGGGAAGGGGCAGGCGCATCTCATTCATGCCGATTCCCTCGCCGCGACCAACACCGCGACGGAGGAGCAGGTCCGCATCGTGACCAGCGAGCTGACGTTCGCCGGCAACCGGATCAGCCATACCTTCCCCGCGCATTCGCTCACCCAGCTCGAGCTTCCGCTGCAGAAATGATTCGTGGTGAATCCTCAGAAATCTCCGCTCCGTCCTTTCCTTGTCCCCCATGAAACGCCTCCTCAGCCGTCTCAACATCATCCTCCTGGCGAGCCTCGCCGCCGGTTTCGCCGTCGCGGCCCGCGCGGCCAATGAGAATCCCCGTTATACTTTCGTCATCGTGCACGGCGCCACCGCCGGTGGCTACGAGTGGAAGGAGACGGGCAAACATCTCCTCGCCGCCGGCCACACCGTTTATCGCGTCACGCTCACCGCGCTCGGCGAGCGTTCACACCTCAGTGCCGAGGGCGTCACGTTGACGACGCACATCGACGACGTGGTGAACACGATCCTGTTCGAGGACCTGCATGACGTCGTGCTCACCGGCCACAGCTACGGCGGTCGCGTTATCACCGGCGTGATGAACCGCATTCCCGAACGCATCCGGCACGTGATGTTTTTCGACGCGGCCGTGCCCAACGACGGCGAGACGGGATTCTCCCGCCAGGGCGGTCCGCCCGCGGATATGGTGATCAAGCAGGGCCGGCGGATTCCGTCCTGGTTGAACGAAAATCCGACGACCTATCCGCACAATGTGGGCCAGCCGATCGGCCCGTCGCTCGAGGCGGTCGCTTACAACAATCCCGCGGCGTTCAAGCTGAACGTCACCTACGTGCCGTTCATCGCGAAGGATCAAAACGCCGCGGAGCGCGCCGCCCGCGACCAGAACTGGAAAAACGCCGTCGCGCGCGGCTGGACGGTCCGCACCTTTCCCGGTTCGCACACCGCGATGCTCGAGGACCCGCAAGGCCTGTCGGTGCTGATGCTGGAAGCGGTAAACGACCGGAACTCGACGCCCGCGAAATGACCTCGGCGCCCGGGTGCGGAAGGGCCTGCGCCGGCGCGCAGGCCTTGGGATGATTTATCCCGGGCAGGAGAGAAATCGGGGCGGCCCGTTCAACCCAGGATGGTGAGGACGATGCCGGCCAGGACGCCGACGACCGCGGGGAGTTTGTGGCGCCAGTTTTTCTCGCCGAGCAGCCAGATCCCGCCCGCGAAGGCGACGAGGGTGCTGCCGCGGCGAAAACTGGAGACGACCGAGATGAGCGCGTCGGGATTGCGGAGCGCGTCGAAGTAGAGGAAGTCGGCGACGAGCAGCGCGAGCGACATGAACACGATGCTCGAGCGCCAGTGAAATTCGTTGCGCGGCCAGAGGCGGAGTTTCCAGCCCAGCGCGAGAGGCAGGAAGAGGAGCGCCAGGTAAATGGAGAACCACGCCTGCACCGTGGCCGCGGAAAAGCCGTGGTGGCCGAGGAGGTATTTGTCGTAAAGCGCGCTGACGCCGTTGAGGACGGTGCCGAAAACCAGCAGCCACACCCAGCGGTTGCGCCCGAAGTGGATGCCCTCGCGCGCGCCCGCGGCGGAGAGGCCGAAGAAGGAGCCGAGCGTGATCGCAATGCCGACGCCTTCGAGCAGCGAGGGACGCTCGCCGAGGAACAACAACGCGCCGGCGAGCGTGAACACCGGGCTCGTCGAGCGAATGGGCGACGCGAGCGAGACCGGCAGGTGTTTCACCGCGAAGTAGCTGCAGGTCCACAGAAACGCCACGAGCGCGGACTTCGCGAGGAGCAACAGATGCTGCTCCACGCCGAGCGGAGGGACGTGGAGGATCGGCGGGAGCGTGCCCGGCGAAACCGCTTCGAGCGCCATCAACGCCAGCCAGATGAGCGCGCTGCAGACGTTGGTGAAGAAGAGCACGACGAGCACGGCGTTCCCGCGCACCGCGTGCTTGGTGCTCAGTTCGTAGCAACCGAGGACAAGCGCGGAGAGGAGGCTGGCGATGATCCAGTGCATGCAGAACCGGGGAGCGTGCGGGGAGGACCGCGCGCGTCGCAAGCGCGGAGCGGCGCAGGCCGGCCCAGCGGGCATTTTGGACTGGCGGCGGCGGCGAGAGCGGCAACGTTCAAGGTCCCCTTATGAAAACTCATCCGTTACCCCTCGTCGCGGCGCTGCTCGCCGCCTGTGTGCATCCCGCCATCGTCCAGGCGGCCGATCCCGATCCGGAAGCGCTGCGCCGCGGAATGAACTTCATCGAAACCCAGGTGTATTCGGCGGAGGAGGACGCGAAGATCCTAAAAGCGTTCGAAGGGCTGCGGGTGGCGGACGTCACGGATGGACTCGACGCCGTCGGGCTGTTTGGCCGCGGGATGATGGACCGCGAGATCCGTCCCGTCTGGATGGATACGAAGGATTACAGTCATCGCGTCATCGGCATCGCCGTGACGGCGCGTTTCGTGCCGACGCAACAACCGGCGCCCGGTGCGATGGCGGAGGCGGACTACGACGCGTGGGCCGGAAAGTGGTATAACGAGCGCTCGAAGGAACATTTCATGCCGTTGATCCGGCCGGGCACGGTGGTGGTCCTGGAGGACGCGGTGAACGCGGACGTCGGTTCGATCGGTTCGGCGAACATCATGATGTGGAAAGCGCGCGGCAGCGTCGGCGTGATCACGAACGCCGGCACGCGCGACAGCGACGAGATCGCCACGCAGAAGATGCCGATCTATACGCGGATGCTGACGCGCGGGATTCGGCCGGGCCGCAACGAGCTCGAGTCGGTCAACCGGCCCGTGGTGGTCGGGGGCGCGCTGGTGATGCCGGGCGACGTGATCGTGGCGGATGGCGACGGCGTGATCGTGGTGCCGCGCGCGCAGGCGCTGAAGGTGGCGGCTTACGGGCACAAGATTCTCGAAGGCGACAAGAACGCGCGCCGCGGGCTCTACAAGGAGCTGGGGTTGCCGGATGATCCGTCGGTGAAGTGAGCGTTTGGTTTCCTCTCAGCCCTCAGCACGCAACGCTCAACCGCATGACCTGACTGAGTCGGGCCCACGCAGTCGAAGCGGTCCGCCCGTCGGGGACGTTGCGCACCAGAAGGTGGAACTCGACGTCCTCGTCGGGTTGAAGGTCTTTCGCGCTCGAGCCAGCCCGACGAGGACGTCGGGCTCCACCGCGTGTCGCATGAGTCCGCGTCAGTCGCGGGATTTCGCGCGGAGAGGGATACCGGCGAGGCGGGAGAGTTCGCGGTGCAGGCGCGTGACGCGTTCGACCTGACCCTTCGCGGGGAAGCGTTCGTAGAAACCTTCGTTGCGAAACTCGCGCGCCTGTTCGGCCCACGGCGCGAGTTTTTCCCGCCAGCGTTCCACCCGGCCTTCCGCGGGCTCGCGGTCGACGGCGGCCAGGTCGGCGCAGACGCGGAGCATGGCCTTGAGGACGACGGGCTTGGTCACCTGGTATCCAGAATTTCCCCACGCCTCGCCCCAGGCGGAGGCGGCGGCTTTCAGGAAATCGCGCACGATCTCGTAATAGCGTGCGGCGGTGCGTTTGTCGGTGCCCTCGGCCGAGATGGTTTTCCACGCTTGCCTCACCCAGCGGTGGACCTCGTTGAAGAGTTCGGCCTGGAGAATCCATTTCTCCTGCTTGCTGCGCCCGCCGAGGCGGTTGATGCGGTAGCGGAGGGGGCTGTCGCTTTCGCGATAGAGCATCTCGGCGATGTGCGCGGCGAAGCGGCGGTCGGGCTCCGCCCAGGAGACGCGCTCGTAGAGGTCGACGAGGTGGCTCTTGTTGATGCGGGTCGGCGTGGAGTTGATGATGACGAACATCTCGGTGGCGAAATCCTCGCTGCGCCCGTCGAAGATGACGCAGGGCACCTGGATGTTTTTCGCCTCGTCGGGATGGGTGCGGAGGTAGAACTGGAGCGCCGCGAGCCGATGCTGGCCGTCGATGATGAGAAATTTCTCCGCCGGTTCCTGCAGGCGGCCGACGCCGCTGCCGTCGGACCAGGCTTCGAAGCGGAGTTCTTCGGGCGTGAAGAGCAGCACGGTCCCGGGGATCGGCGGTTGCGAGATCGCGGTCTCGTAGAAATTGCGGATGGCGGCGACCTTGGTGCGCGACAGTTCGCGCTGGAAGGCCTGGTCGCTGCGCTCGACGCGGGCGATGAACTGCGCGACATCGTCGTCGGCGGGGACTTCCTCGGGCCGGATGCCGCCGCCATCCTCGTCGTAGAAGCGGCTGATGAAGCGGACCTGGGCGAGCAGCGATTCGGGCGTGTAGGAGGCGAAGTAGAAGCGAGCGTCCTTCTGGCGGATTTGAGTGGCGATCATGACGGGCGGTGAACGGGTGATGGGTTGGCGAAGCGAGACGGGGCGAGCGCCGCAGGAGGCGGTGTCGACCGGAGTATGAGCGGGCGGGGGCCGGGGGACAAGGGGGAGACGGGGGAAAAAGCGGATCGCGGAGGAGCGGTGCGACCGGAGTTTCGTGGTGACAGGGCGGGGAACACCGCGCACGTTCGCCGCCTCGTGGTGCTTTTCGCGTTCCATTTGGTAGTCCTGACGCTCGGGGTGCTGAGCATGGGTTTTCAACTCCTGGCGTCGCGGTTGCTCAATCCGCACTTCGGCTCGTCGATCATCGTGTGGGCGTGGCTGATCTCGACGTTCCTCGCGGCGTTCAGCCTCGGTTCGATGCTGGGGGGCGCGATCAGCAACGCGGCGCCGGCGCAGCGGGCGCGGCTGCGCACCATTGCGGCGGGAGTGGGTGTGGCGTCGCTGGCGTTCACGGCGTTTTTCGGGCGGCGCGCGCTGGGCGGGATCGAGCTGGCCTTCGAGGACATGAGCATCGGTTTGCTCGTGTCGTGCCTCGGGCTGTTTTTCCTGCCGGTCACGGCGCTGTCCACGTTTGGACCGCAATGCGTGCAATACCTCGCGGCGCGCGGCATGCCGCCGGGCCAGGGATCGGGGCTGATCTACGGCGTGAGCACCCTGGGTAACATCGCAGGCGTGATGCTGACGGCGTTCGTGTTCATCCCGAATTTTCGCGTGTCGACGCTGTTGTTTGTCTGGCTCGGGGTGGCCGTGGTCGGACTGACGATCCTGGTGCGTTTCCTCCGCGCGTCTGATTCCTCATGAAAACCCTTCGCCTCCTGGCCTGCCTGTTCGCGCCGTGGACGCCGACGCTGTGGTCGGCGGCGGACGGCGACTATATCGAACATTTCGATACGATCTACAACAGCCTCACGGTCGAGAAGCGCGGCTCGGTGGTGGAGTTGCGGGCGCGGGCGCGGGGGAGCGAAGCGCTGGAGTCGGCGGTGGATCTGAGCCGGCCGCTCGAGCTGATCGTGCCCTACACACGGACGTTGTATGCGGCGATGTTCTTCGCCCCGGAGCCGAAGCGGGTGTTGATGATCGGGCTCGGCGGCGCGGCGTTTCACCGGCCCTTTGCGGCGGCATTTCCGGACGCACTCCTGCAGACGGCGGAGCTCGATCCGAAGGTGCTGGAACTGTGCGAGACGCGGCTCGCCTGGCGGCCGACGGAGCGGACCCCGGTGGCGCTCATGGACGGACGGATGTTCGTGAAGCGGAACCGTGAGACGTGGGACTGGCTGATCCTCGATGCGTTTCGCGGGGGATTCGTGCCGCCGCATCTGAAGACGGAGGAGTTTTATCGCGAATGCGCGGCGCGGCTCGGCGAGCGGGGCGTGTTCGTTTCCAATCTGCATCCGACCAGCCAGCTGTTCTACTCCGACATCAAGACGATTCAAAAGGTGTTTCCCCAGGTGCTCCTGTTTCAGACGCCGGGCCGCGGCAACGTCATTGCGGTCGCGGTGAAATATCGCACGCCATCGATCGCGGACGAAGCGAAATGGCCGGCGAGTGCGGAGTTGACGGAGCGGTTGCGCGGCCTGGTCGACATGGAAAGCGTGCGGCGCAGCCGGACGGCCATCCCCGAGCAGCGGGTGGCAAGGGCTGCTCTGCTGACGGACGATTTCTCGCCGGTGGAGTTTTTGGACGCGGTGAAAGCCGGCAACGAGGACTGAGGCGGGCGCGCCTACTTTTCCTGCAAGGGCCAGTCGTCGGTGCGAAACGGCACGGCCGGGAGGCCGGCGCCGTTGAAGAGCGTGGCCATCGGGTTGGCCTGCCACGCGTAGCGGGCGGCGACGGGACGCGGGACGGCCCGCGACGAAACGACGATCGTGTCGTCCTCGAGCACGGCGTCCGCCCAGTGCCAGACACGGTCCTCGCCCGCGACGGCGAACTCGCCGGGTTTCTCGCCGCGCACTTCAAGGCCTCCGTCGGTGTGGTCGAAGGTCAGCCGCAGCGCGCCGGGGAGCTGCTCCGCGGCGCGAAACGTCGGGCCGTGGTGCGGAACGTCTCGGCCGTGCAGCTGGGCGAGAGCGAGCGCGGCGAGCCGTTCGCCGACGGGTTGCTTATCGACCGGATGGATGTTGTTCGCATCGCCGACGTCGACCGTCACCACCACGCCGGCGCCTGGCACGGAGCGCGCGGTCTGAATCTGCGCGTCGCGCACCTCGGTCCAGCCATCGCTGCCGGGCGTGTCACGGCGCGTCATGAAAGCGGGCAGACTCACGACATAGACCGGCAGGTCCGCATTGCGGAAGGTGCGGCGCCAGTCGGTGATCAAGGCCGTGAGCAGCTTCCGATACTGGCCGGCGCGGGTGAAGTTGGCCTCGCCCTGATACCAGAGCGCGCCGGACATCGCCAGCGGCGCGAGCGGATGGATCATGCCATTGTAGAGAACCACGGGCATCGTCGGATAGTTCTCGAGGTCGAGTGGAAACGGATGCGGCGGTCGGGCGTCGACGCTCAGCTTTGCCTTCCAGCCGGTGCCGAGGGGGATCGTCGTGCCGTGGTCGGACGTGCCGAACTGCAGCCGCAACGCGTCGGGGCCGTCGAGAAACCCGCCCCGTGACGCGAGTTTGAAGACCCGCACGGCGAGCACGTTGCGCCCGGGCTTGAGGATGTCGGGGGAAATTGGATACGAGCGCGGATTCTCGACCCAGGAACTCGCGCCCACCCAGCGGCCGTTGAGGTAAGCGGTGTCCATTTTGCCGACCTGCCCGAGGAGCAGGCGTGCGTTGCCGGGCGGCAGGGGATCGGGCAGCTGGATTTCGCGGCGAAACCACACCACGGCCGGAGTCGTGGCGACATCCAGCGTGGCGAACGCCGCGGGGAGTTCGACGGGCTGCCAGTCGTCGTCGGCGAGGGCGGGCCGGGCCCAGGCGTCGTCTCGACCGCCGATGTCGTGTTCGGCGAGCCAGTGCATCAGGAAGCTGCCGAGCTCCGGCGCGCCCTGGCGGTGAAGGCGGGCGATCTCGGCGATCTGCGGGAGGAACTCGCCGGTGGAGGCGAGACCGTCGCCGCTCAACCACGATTCCACCGGGCCGCCCCCCACCGCGGCGTGGATCACGCCGATGGGAATGCCGAGTTCGTGCTGGAGCCGGCGGGCGAAAAAGAAGGCGATCGCGGGAAACGCCGGAGCGGCCTCCGGGGTGCACGTGCGCCATTCGCCGAGAGGGAAGTCGACGGGGGCGTAAGCGGAGCGTTGCGAGAGGGCAAAGAGACGGATGCGGGGCAGGTCGGCGGCTTTCGCTTCCTTCGCGCCGTCGCGCGCGCGCCCGAGGGTCATCGCCATGTTCGACTGGCCGCTGCAGAGCCACACGTCGCCCACGAGCACGTCCTGCAATACGATGCGCTGTGGGCCTTCGACCGTCACCTCGTAGGGCCCGCCCGGCGGCGGCGGCGCGATCGTCGCGGTCCATTTGCCGTCCTCGCCGGCGCGACCTTCGGCGGTGATGCCGTTCACCGACACCCGCACGACGGCACCGGGGTCGGTCCAGCCCCAGATCGGATTGGGTTTGCCACGTTGCAGCACCATGCCGTCGGCGAAGACGGGAGAGAGCAGCGGCCGCGCGGGGGGCGGGGCCGCCTGCGCGGTGAGGGCGACGACGGCCCCGAGCAGCCAGATCGCAACGAAACGGAGGGCAAACGGACCGGGATCACGACGCATGCGAGGGGAAGGGTAAAGGTTGCGGCAAAAGACGCGCGGGGAACGACGGAGGGTTTGGGCGCGGTGCGCCAGGCGCAATCGCGATGTCGCTCTCATTTTCGGGCCGGTGCAGCGCCCGGGCATTGTCCTGTTCCCGGTCCGGCAGGAGGCCCCAATGCCGGGCGGGGCGTCGGCCGGAGCGGAGCGGGGCGGCGCGCACGCCGGGCCTTTCTCCCAGCGTGCGCTGGAGGGATTTTGCGCGCGGGCGCGCTTGCCCGGAGGCCGGCCCGACGGAGGTTCGCGCGGGTCCAGCGGACGAGCACTACAAACCACCAAGAAACATTGTATCATGAAAACGGTTACATCCCTCAAGACCTGGCTGATCGCCGCCGCGCTGCCGCTGGCGGCGCTGGCGCAATCCGGCGCGCCCGGCGAAACCTTCGCGAACGCGGACCCGTATGCGCGCGCGGCCGGAGATCGCGAGTTCTCCATCGGCGGCAGCGGTGCCAGCAACAAGGACTTCGACAGCACCCTCGGCGGCGTGTCGTTCTCCTACGGCCAGTATCTGAACGAGTCGCTGGCGGTCGTGCTGCGGCAGTCGGTCAACTACAGCAATCCCGACGTGGGCGGCACGCAGTGGAACGGCTCCACGCGCATCGCCGTGGACAAATACATCCTCCCGCGCGGACGGGTGCGCCCCTTTGTCGGCGCGAACTTCGGCGGCATCTACGGCGATCGGGTGAACGACTCGTGGGCGGCGGGGCTCGAAACCGGCGCGAAATTCTACGTGCACGAGCGCACCTTCATCCTGGCCACGGTGGAATACAGCTGGCTGTTCGAAAGCTCGCGCGGATTGGACGACCGTTTCGACGACGGACAGTTCAACTGGTCGGTGGGGGTCGGTTTCAATTTCTGAGTCCGCGCCGTCCCCCGGTGGACGAGTATCGGTATTCAACGGTGAAATACAGTGGCCGGATGGTCGCTCGTCACCGCCCATGAACGGGAGCGGGTCGCCGGAAAGGCCGGCGACCTGCGAGCCGCAGGGCCGCCCCGCGTTCCGCCGGCGCCGAGGCGGCTTCGCGCTCGCCGTTCGGTTGGCAGGACCAGCACATGGCTCACGAACGGGCTGGGCCGCCAGGTGTGAGCCGGCCGCCGAGGCCGGCAGATGGTTCAGCGCGATGTCGGGAAAAGAACGGCGTTGCGCTTGTTTAGCGCCCACCGCACAAACCGGTTTCGCATGAAAATGTCCTGGCACAAGAAGGTTTCACGGCTGATCCGTGGTAGAATTCGGCGAAAGGTTCTGGCCCGGCACGGCATCGGCGTATGCGTCGAGACCTATAATGGTCGCTTCGTGGTCGACCCGGGGGATTTCGTGGTCTCCCGTAGCCTGCTGGAACGCGGCGAGTATGACCGGCCGGAGATCGAGTGGCTGTCGGACATCGTCGGGACGCGAGCGGGCACGCTGGTCATTGTCGGCGTTCATGTCGGCGCGGTATTGGTGCCGCTGGCCAAGCGGGCCGCGCGGGTGATCGGCTTTGAAGCGAACCCTCCGACCTACCGGCTCGCGCAGCTCAACCTCTTGTTGAACGAGACCAGGAACGCGGAGTTGGTGAACAAGGCGATCGGTCTCGGCGGCGGGGTGGTGTCGATTGTCGCCAACCCGATCAACACCGGAAATGCGAGCATCTCCGCGTCGACGGGGGCGGGCGCGGAAACAATTTCGCTGATCTCGCTGGACAGTTTTTGCGCGGCGAACGCGGTGGATTCGATCGACCTGTTGATCGTCGATATCGAAGGGCACGAGTTTCATGCGTTGCGGGGCGCCGAGCAGACGTTGCAGCGGACGGCGAATCTTTACGTGGAGTATGCGCCGGAGCAGTTGCGGGAGCATGGCACGAACCCCGCGGAGCTGGTCGACTACGTCACCGACCGCTTCAAGTTGATGTATCTGTTTGGGCCGGACGTCCGCGCGTTCACCGCAGCCGAAGCGAAGCACTACCTCAAGAACCTGCCGGAGAGGAAAGGGCTTTTGCTTAATCTGCTGCTGACGAATCGGGAGCTGCCGCCCGCAGCACTGCAGCGGCGCGGCGTGTAGCGATCGGCCGGCATCGCGGACAGGGCGAACCCGCACAATTCGCGTGGCCGCGCGAGCCCGCGATCCGCTGCGGCAGGCGCTAACCAACCGGTCATTGCGAGGCTCGCCCGCCTTCGGGGGAACGAAGCGACGAAGCAATCCAGCTATCCGGTCGCCGTAGTGCTTTTGTGGCGACGCAGACGGGCGAGGCAGCCGCCGGCGAAAAGCCGGGAGTCAACCGAGTCGCCTCGGTCGGGAAGATGGCAGATGAAGCGGCCGCGCGGAGCCTGGCCCTCCAGTCCGATGCCTGGTCCTCGGGGCTCCGCGCTCTCCGCGTCTCCTGTAAAAAGACTTGAAGCCCGGCGGCAGGGCGCGAGCGCGGTGCCGCGCTTACCGCCGGGATTGTGGAAATCGCGATTTTGCTGAGTCAGACCCTCACTTCGCCGCGGGCATCAGTTCGGCGGCGGTCCACATTTCGCGGCGCTGACGGTATTCGCGGCGCGCGGCGAGGATGTCCTCCTCGGCGATCGGCGAAGCGTCGTTGCCGAAACTCTGGCGGACGTAGGTGAGCACATCGGCGATGTCCGCGTTGCTGAGCATGAAGAGCGGCGGCATCAGGCTCGAGTAAGTCTTGCCGTCGACCGTGATCGGGCCGGTGAGTCCGTGCAGCACGATGCGAATCGGCACGTCGGGCGAGGCGGTCACCCATTCGGAATTCGCCAGCGGCGGAAACACGTCGGGCACGCCTTTGCCATCGATGCCGTGACACGCCACGCAGGTGTTGGCGTAAACCTGCGCGCCGCGGCGGTGGATCGCCGGATCGGGCGCAAACTTCACCGCGGCGCCCGCGTTCGGCGTCGGGGCGTCGGCGAGGCTGGAAGCGATGTAACGGGCGAACGCGTTGTCTCGCTCACGGGCGAGCGCGAGCAAAGCGGGGCGCTTGCCGGGCGTGTGGCCGGCGGACCACGCGATCAGTTGCACGACCTGGCCGGCGAGCGAAACGTCGAGTTGGTCGAGCGGGAGATCGGCGGCGAGCGCGGCCTCGATCACGCCGTCGGCATGAGCGCGCGCGGCGAGCTGCCAGGCGCTGGCGAAGGACGGATCGGCGGTGAAAAACGCTTCGTGCGCGGCGGCGACAGCGAAGAGCTTGTCGCCGATCTCCGGCGAGGCCGGCAGGCGCGACAGCGCACCGAAGAGCTCCAGCCATTCGCGCGCGCCGGCGGCGGGCAGATAAGCGGCGACGACGTGCTGGCGCAGCAGATCGGGATGGGAGCGGGCGGCGATTTCAAAAGCGGCGCGGCGCACGCCGAATTCCTTCGAGCGCAGCGCGGCTTTGACAGTCGAGGCGTCGAGTTGGTCGAGCGCGGCGAGGGTGTGAAACGCGTGCACGGCCGGGACGCCGTTTTTCGCGACGAGCGCGCGCAATTGCGGCGCGACGCCGCGGTGACCGCGCTCGACGAGCAGGCGTTGCGCGTGGAGCCGCCAGAGCAGATTCGGGTTGCTCAGCGCGGCGACGAGCGAGTCGGGTTGCGCGGCGTCGAGGCGCGGCGCGGCTTCGTTGGCGGAACCCTTCGGATACACGCGCCAGATGCGGCCGAAGGACTTGTCGCGCAGCGGCGTCTCGTAGGCGTTGCCGCGGCCGTTCTCGGCGTCGACACCGGACGACGCGGCACTCGGCGTGGGGTTGTGCTGCACGATCAGGTTATACCAGTCGCAGATCCAGAGCGCACCATCCGGGCCGACCTCGGCGGCGACGGGTGCGGTCCAGGCGTCGGCGCTGTTGAAAATGTTGTTGGGCCGCTGGCGGGCCTTGAACGACGCGCCGTTGGGCTCGACGTCGAAGGTGCCCACGAGCTTGCCCGTGGGCTCGGTGACGAACGCGACGCGGTTGTGGTAATCGGCGGGGAAACGTGTCGCGGTGTAGAACGCGTGGCCGGCGCCGGAGGTGTATCTGTCGTGCACATCGACCTGCCGGATGTCCATCGAGCTGGGATAGAAATACGGATTGTCGTCGGCGCGCGGCGTGCGCGGCTGGTTCAGGCCAAACGCTTCGTAACGCTCGCGCGGCAGCGTGTAAACCCACGACGGATTGCCGTTGGCGGTGGAGCCGAGGATGCTGAACTCCTCCGTGAAACCGAGGCCCCAGGTGTTGTTGGTCGTGGGCTGGAGGTATTCCATTTTCTTCGCGTCGCGGCTGAAGCGGAAGAGGCCTTGCGCGAACTTCAGCGACTCGCCGCCGACTTCGCCCTCGAAACCCGAGTAGCCGATCGTCGCGTAGATCCAGTTGTCGAAACCGTAGCGGAGGTTCGACGGGCCGGCATGCGTGTCGCGCATGCTGAAACCCGTGACGCGCGTCTCGCGGACGTCGGCCACGTCGTCGCCATCGGTGTCCTTGAGGAAGAGCAACTCGGTGCCGTTGGTGATGATCGCGCCGCCATCGGCGAACACGATCGAGGAGGGGATCGAGAGCTTGTCGGCGAAGATGGTGAACTTGTCCGCGCGGCCGTCGCCATCGGTGTCTTCGCAGATTTTGATGCGGTCGTTGCCGTGGTTGCCGGCTTGGAGGTTGTTGGGATAATCGATCGTCTCGATCACGAAGGCGCGACCGCGGTCGTCCCAGGCGACGTAGATCGGGTTGACGATGTCGGGCTCCGACGCGAAGAGCGAAAACTCGAAGCCGGGCGGGACCTGGATGAGCTTCGCGCTGTCGACCGGCGAGAGCGGCACTTGCGCGCGCGTGATCGCGCGGCGCCGGCGGTAATCGGGCAGCAGCACGTCCTGTTGCGGAAGTTCGGGCAGTTGCAGGCGCGTGAGCTTGGCCATGGCTTCGTCGCCGACGGCCCACGTGATGGCGTTGCGCAGGAGAGAATGAAACTCGGGCTGGTCCCAGACGCGGTGATCGTGACCGGACGCGGTGTAGAAAATGCGGCCCTTCCCGTGCGTGCGGACCCACGTCCACGGCTCGTCGCCGGCGGCATCGCGGCGGACTTGCAGGACGGTGCGGTCCTCGTTGTGGCGGTCGTGCACGTAGGTTTCGTCCCACGCCTCGAGCTGGCCGATGCCCTGAAGAATCGGGTGGTCCACGGGCAGGTTGACCGGCGCGAAGATTTCCCCGCCGTGGCTTTTGAAGCGCGCGCCGACGAGCTTTATGAATTCGTTGGAGTGGCCGAAGCAGGCGGACGCGCAGTGAATCGGCAGGAAACCGTGACCTTCGGCGATGTAGTCGAGCAGCACTTTTTCCTGTTCGGGAGCGAGCCGCGGCCAGTTGGCGTAGAGCAGCACGGCGTCGAACTGCGCGATGAAGTCGGCGCGAAACGCTTCCGACAAATCCTCGCTGTAGGTGAGATTGATGCCGGAGACGCCGAGCGCTTTTTTCAGCACGCGGTAGCGGCTGATGGGATCGTGAAACGGGCCGTTGGCGGTGGGCGCACCGAGGAAAAGCACTTCGAGGCGGCGCGCGTCGTCGGTGGGACCGACGATGGGAGCGGCGGGGGCGGCGCGCAGGCTGACCGTCGCGGCGACCAGCAACGCGAGGAGAAAGAAGGGGAAACGGTGATGCATAGGGGTGGGGGCGGCGGCCGGCGATGAGCCGAGCGTTGCGGCAACCTTACCGAAAGGCCGGTTGACCTGCTAGGGCGGAGCCGCACTTTTCCGTGTATGGAATCGACATCGCAGCCGGACGGCGCAAAGCGCGATGCCTGGATGCGCCGGTTGCAGGCGGGGCAGTTTCGCCAGTTGCTCGAGCTGGTGCCGCACACGCTGTTTTTCGCGAAAGACCTGGAGGGGCGGCTGATGTTTGCGAACACGGCATTTGCGCAGCGCTGCGGGTTTCAGGCGGAGGCGGACATCGTCGGACTGCGCGACGAGGATATTTTTCCGCCGGCGCTGGCGGAGCGTTACCGCGACGGCGACCGGCGGGTGATCGCGACGGGCAAGCCGGTGCTGGGCCTCATCGAGTTGTTTCCCAACGTGCTCGGCGAGCCGGACTGGTGCGAGACGAACAAACTGCCGCTGCTCGATCGCGACGACCGCGTCTGCGGCGTGTATGGAACCGTGCGCAGCTACGAAGGCGCGCGCGCGGCGATCCAGCCGTATCTCGATCTCGCGCCGTCGGCGGATTATCTGAAGGAGCACTACGCGGAACGGCTGGACATCGAGAAACTCGCGCGGCTCTCGGGGATGTCGGTGCGGCAGTTCGAGCGGCGCTTCAACCAGACGTTTCGCATGAATCCGCGCACGTATCTCGTGCGCATGCGCGTGGCGATCGCGGCCGAGCTGCTGCGCACGACGAACCGCCGCGCGACCGAGATCGCGCTCGAGGTGGGCTTCTACGATCACAGCGATTTTTCGCGGCAGTTTCGCCGGACGATGGGCGTGGCGCCGACGGATTACCGGAAGCAGCGCGGCGGGGCGGGGCGGGGCGTGTAGGCGCGGGTGTTGGCGGAGGAACCTCCCGCGAATCACGCGAATTGGCGCGAAATCGAACCGGAGTGTGCGCGGGGACGGCGCAGCCCTGTCGGGCAATCCCGCTGCTCACGCAGCGAGCCACAAAACGGAATCAATGGAGCCGCGGCGCCCCCGCCGCGCCTGCGTCGAACGCGGCGTGTAGGCGCGGGTGTTGGGGGAGGAACCTCCCGCGAATCACGCGAATTGGCGCGAAATCGGACCGGAGCGATCATAGCCCGGGGCGTTTCAACGGGTCGTGATCCAGTTTGGCAGTTTCGCCTCAGATACCTGTGCCCACGCGCAGAGTCACGTTTACGGTGGCTCGCTGCGTGAGCAGCGGGATCAGCGAGCGTCAGTCGATAGATGCGTTTCAAAAGGTGGGGATCGGTTGGTAAGGAAATTCTCCTCATCCTCATTTGCGCTGATTAGCGTGATTCGCGGGCAACTGAATTGGGCAGGCGGACGCTTTGTCGTAATCATACACCACACGCGTCCGGGTGCATCCTAGCGCGACACGAATGACGCTGGCATACTGCGGCGAACCCCGTTGCCCCATTTCATGACGACCTTTCCGCCTGCACCTTCGTCCCGCGTCTGCGCCCGGTCCGGGCGATCCTCATGTTGATCGGCGCGAGCACCTGGCTCTGGGTTTCGCCGCTCACGACGCAGGCGGCCGAGACGCTGCTTCCGCGCATCGCGCAGCTCGGCTTCTCCGCGGTGGAACTGCCACTCGAGGATCCGGCGCTCGTGGATGCGAAACGGGTTCGCGCTCTCGCGCGTGACCACGGACTCGCGGTGTCGGTATGCGGGGCGTTCGGGCCGGGCCGCGATTTGACGAATGCCGACGCGCGCGTGCGGCAGGCGACGCAGGATTACATCAAAGCGTGTTTGGATTTCGCGGTGGAGGTGGGCGCGCCGATGTTCTGCGGTCCGCTCTACGCCGAGGTCGGCAAGCGCCGGCAGTTGCCCGAGGCCGAGCGCCGCGCCGAGTGGCAGCTCGCGGTGGCCGGCGTGCGGCAGGCCTGCGAAGCCGCGGCGGAGCGAAAGCTGCGCATCGCGATCGAGCCGTTGAACCGCTTCGAAACCGATCTCGTGCATACCGCCGCCGACGCGGTGCGGATGGCGCGCGACGTGGATCATCCGGCGGCGGGCGTGATGATCGACAGCTTTCACATGACGATCGAGGAGGACAACCTCGAGCGCGCGGTGCTCGCGGCCGGGCCGCATTTGCTCCACGTGCAGGTGTCGGAAAACCAGCGCGGCATTCCCGGCACCGGGCTCACCGACTGGGCGGGGCTGGCCCGCGGGTTGCGCACGGTCGGTTATCGCGGGCTGGTGGTGATCGAGAGTTTCACGCCCGACAACCGAGACCTCGCCGGCGCCGTGTGCATCTGGAACCGCCGCGCGCCGGATCAGGACACGTTTGCCCGACAGGGACTGCAGTTTCTCCAGCAACACTTCACCCCGATTCCCTCATGAGCACTCGCAAGATCAACGTCGCCATCATCGGTCTCGGCTTCGGCGCCGAGTTCATTCCCATCTATCAGGCACACCCCAACGCGAACCTCGTCGCGGTCTGCCAGCGCAACAAGAAGAAGCTCGATGCCGTCGCGAACGCGTTCGAGGTGCCGAAGCGTTACGAGAGCTACGACGAGTTGCTCGAGGACCCGGAGATCGACGCGGTGCACATCAACACCCCGATCCCCGATCACGCCGAGCAATCGATCAAGGCGCTCAAGGCCGGCAAACACGTCGCGTGCACCGTGCCGATGGCGACGTCGATCGCCGACTGCCGCCGCATCGTGGAGCTCACGAAGAAGACCGGGCTGAGCTACATGATGATGGAGACGGTCGTCTATGCCCGCGAATATCTCTACATCAAGGAACTCTACGACACCGGCAAGCTGGGCAAACTGCAGTTCCTGCAAGCGAGTCATCAGCAGGACATGGACGGCTGGCCGAACTACTGGCCGGGCCTTCCGCCGATGTGGTATGCGACGCACTGCGTCGGGCCGATGCTCGCACTGACGGACGCCGCCGCGGAATACGTTTCCTGCTTCGGTTCGGGCACGATTCGTCCGGAGCTGGTGAAGCACTACAACTCGCCGTTCGCCGTCGAGACCGCGCACGTGAAGCTGAAGGACAGCGACCTCACCGCGCGGATCATTCGTTCGCTGTTCGACACGGCGCGCCAGTATCGCGAGAGCATCGACGTTTACGGTTCGAAGCAGTCGTTCGAGTGGACGCTGATCGAGCACGAGGCGCACGTGCTGCACACGGCGAAGAAGCCGGAACCGAAAATTCCGAAGAAGATCCAGGTGCCCGATTTCGCGAAACGCCTGCCGAAGGAAATCCGGAAGTTCACGACAAAGGGCGTGTATGATCTCGGCAAGAAAACGCACTTGAGTTTCACCCAGGGTGCCGGCCACGGCGGTTCGCATCCGCACCTGGTGCACGAATTTTTGTCCGCGCTGGTCGAGGGGCGCGATCCCGCTCCGAACGCGGTCAAGTCCGCGAACTGGACGTGCGTCGGCCTCTGCGCGCACGAGTCGGCGCTGAAAGGCGGCAAGATCGTGCGCTTGCCGGAGTTCACGTTGACGAAATAGGCGGGTGCCGCTTCAGCCCGCTGCGCGAGATCGCCGTGGGCTGAAGGGCAAACGCCTTCCGCGATTCACGAGGCTGGAGCTGCGGCGCCCCCGCCGCGTAGGTGCGGGGCGAACGCGCGGCGGGGGCGCCGCGGCTCCAAGTCCAGGCGGCTGGCCCGGGCATGTCCGGAGCCATAGTGGTTAATATAACCAATGGTGGCTTGAAGGGGTGGGGATTGCTTTTCCCCCTTGGTCTTTCCCTAGACCATTCACCCCCGTCACCCCCATTTGCGCGTTCGTTGGAAGCTTGCCTGCCGTGGTTGGGCCACGACTGCGTTTCGCGCTGGGCCCCTTCCGCATCCATGCCTGCTTCCGTGAAATGCCTTCTCCTGCTCCTTCGTTTCGGCGCGCTCGCCGGATTTGCGTTCCCCGCCGCGGCGGCGAACGCGCCCGCAACCTGGACCGCCGACAACGGCAACGGCACGTTCACCAATCCGCTGTTTTACGATGAGTTCTCCGATCCGGACCTGATTCGCGTCGGCGACGATTTTTATCTGACCGGCACGACGATGCACACCATGCCGGGGCTGCCGGTGCTGCATTCGCGCGATCTCGTGAATTGGCGGCTCCTTTCGTATGCGAGCCCGCGGCTCGATCTGGGACCGGCGTTTCGTCTCGAAGGCGGCGAGGTTTACGGCCGCGGCATCTGGGCGCCGTGCTTTCGCCATCACGACGGCACGTTTCACATTTTCTCCAACGTCAACGGACACAAGACGCAGCACTTCACCGCGACGAATCCCGCCGGCCCGTGGCAACGCCGCGAACTCGGCAGCTCGCTGCACGACCTCTCCGTGCTCTTCGACGACAACGGCAAGGTCTATGTCGTGTGGGGTTACCAGGGGCTGCAGTTCGCCGAGATGAAATCCGACCTGAGCGACATCAAGCCGGAGACGCAGCGCACGCTGATTCCGAAGGGCAGCGGGATGGGCGAGGGCTGTCATTTCTATAAAATCGACGGCCGCTACTATATCGTCAGCGCCAACTACGATCCGCTCGGCTACATGGTGTGCGCGCGCGCCGATCGGCCCGAGGGTCCGTATGAGATCACCACGATCAGCGCCGGGGAAACCTTCGGCGTGGGCAACGGCTGGCGCATGCGGGGCATGGGCCGCGCGCAGGGCTTCGAGCTTCATCCGCCGCGTCCGGAGCAGATGGGCGCGATCCCGCTCCATCAGGGCGGCCTCGTGCAGACACCCGCCGGCGAGTGGTGGGGTTTCTCGATGATGGATCACAATTCCATCGGCCGGCTCACATGCCTCTCGCCCGTGACGTGGAAGGACGGCTGGCCGTATTTCGGTCTGCCCGGCAATCTCCTGCGCACGCCGCGGACGTGGTTGAAACCGAAAACCGAGGCGCCGTCGGAGCGCACTGCGCCGTATCGACGCGACGACGAGTTCGCCGGACCGCAGCTCAATCCGGTGTGGCAATGGAATCACGCGCCCGACGACGCGAAGTGGTCGCTCGGCGCGCGCGACGGTTTCCTGCGGCTGCAGACCCAACCGGCGGAAAGTTTCTGGACCGCGAAAAACACGCTGACGCAGCGCGCGATCGGTCCCGAGTCGATTCCCACGGTGGAACTTGATTTCGCGGGCTTGCGGCGCGGCGACATCGCGGGCCTCGCGCTGCTCAATCACCCTTACGCGTGGATTGGCGTGGCGCGCAGCGAGGCCGGCGCGACGCTCACGCAGTTCGACCAGCGCACGGGCGAGGCCGCGACCGCGCCGCTGCCGCCGGGCGTCACGCGCGTCTGGCTGCGCGCGGCGTGCGATTTCGACGCGGAGGAAGCGACGTTCAGCTACAGCACCGACGGCGAAACCTTCGCGCCGCTGGGCCGAGCGTTCACGATGGTGTTTCAACTTAAGACATTCCAAGGCGTGCGCTACGCGCTCCTCGCCTACAATGCCGAAGGGCGCGCCGGCGGCTTCGCCGATTTCGATCGTTTCACCGTCGCCGAACCGCGCGCCAACGGCGCCACGAATCGCATCCCGATCGGCAAGGTCATCACGCTCACGAGCCTCGCCGACGACACGCGGCTCGTCGCGATCAACGGCGTGCTGCGCCCCGTGCGCGCCGACGCCCCGCCGGCAAAGACGGCCGCGGCGCGGTTTCGCGTGCTCGATCGCGGGTTGGGACGCGTCGCGCTGCAAGTCGAGGACGGCAGCGGCACGGTCGCGGTGAGCGGCGTCGGCGGGCTGGGGGACGTGCGCGTGCTGGCGTCGCCCGACGAGCACGCGTCGTCGTTTCAATGGCAGGATTTGCAGCGCGATCAGGTGATGCTGCTCTCGCTGGTGACGCATCGCCACGTCCACGCCGATCCGCAGATCGGCGGACTCGCGTCGGCCGATTCACCCGGCGCGCGGCCCGGCCGCAAGGACGGCACGTGTTTTCGCTGGGAGGAAGTCTCGCCCTGACGCGGAATCGCCGCAGCGTTTCGTCATGCCCCCGCTTGTGCCCCGTTCCCTGTTCGCGGCCGCGCTGCTCGTTTTCGCCGGCAGCGCCGCCGCCGCCACCACGCATCGTTCGGAGATTCGCATTCGCGATCCCTTCGTGCTGCCCGATCCGGCGACGCAGACCTACTACGTTTACGGCACGACGACCGCCGGGATTTTCGACGGCGTGGTCGAGCGCAAGGCGGTGATGGCGTTCAAAACGAAGGATCTCGAAAACTGGGAGGAGCCGGTGCCGGTATGGGAAGTGCCCGCCGATCACTGGGGCCGCGAAACCGCCTGGGCGCCGGAGGTGCACGCGTATCGCGGGAAATATTACCTGTTCGTCACGCTCACCTCCAAGGACACGCTCCCGACGCCGACGGACCGTCCGCAAAACGTCCGCCGCGGCACCGAGATTCTCGTCGCCGATTCGCCGCTCGGCCCGTTCGCGCCGCTCGGTCGCGGACCGCAGACCCCGCATGACTGGATGGCGCTCGACGGCAGCCTGTGGATCGAGGACGGCGTGCCCTACATGGTGTTCTGCCACGAGTGGGCGCAGATCACCGACGGCAGCTTCGACATCGTGCGGCTGAGCGAGGATCTGTCGCAGGCCGTGGGCGAACCCAAGCGATTGTTCTCCGCCTCCGAAGGCCCGTGGGTGCGTTGCCGCGGCGACATCGGCGAGTTGTATCAGGGAAAACGATACCACGCCTACGTCAGCGACGGCAACTGGCTGCACCGCACGAAAACGGGCGCGCTGCTCATGCTCTGGTCGAGCTACGGCCCGACCAAATACGCGGTCGGGATCGCGCGCTCGACGAGCGGCAGTGTGTTCGGCCCGTGGGAACAGCAGGCCGAGCCGCTCTGGTCCGACGACGGCGGCCATCCGATGTTGTTCGAGACATTTGATGGCCGGCTCGTGATGGTGATTCACCAGCCGAACCGCCGGGTGGAGCGCGCGCGGTTTTTCGAAATCGAAGATCTGGGGGACACGCTGCGCATCAAAAGCGAACTGCCGTAAGAAGGCCGATCGCGTGCGGCGCCGATCGGTGGAGCCGCGGCGCCCCCGCCGCGTGGGCGTGCGAAACGCGGCGAGGGCGACGCGCCGACGGATTACCGGAAGCAGCGGAGCGCGGCGGGGCGGGGTGTGTAGGCGCGGGTGTTGGCGGAGGAACCTCCCGCGAATCACGCGAATTGGCGCGAAATCGGACCGGAGTGTGAGTGGGGGCGGCGCAGCCCTGTCGGGCGAATCCCGCTGCTCACGCAGCGAGCCACAAAACAAATCAATGGAGCCGCGGCGCCCCCGCCGCGTGGGCGTGCGAAACGCGGCGAGGGCGTCGCGCCGACGGATTACCGGAAGCAGGGGAGCGCGGCGGGGCGCGGCGTGTAGCCCGCATCCATCACACCCATGAAGAAGAAAACGATTGGTCACAGAGCGCACAGAACTCCGACACGGAGTTCACCGAGGAGAATTCACCGATCCTATCTGGCCTCCCCTTCCAATCCGCCTCGTTTTCGCAACAAACGCATCCAACACCTTGTGGCCTCCTGCTGCCTCTGTGTCACAGCTCAGTGTCCTCTGTGAACCATGACTTGGTTGATTCGAGTGTGACGTATCCGGG
>JAEYYL010000048.1 GCA_023430825.1 Verrucomicrobiota bacterium
GTGCACGATGGAGCAGTTGCGGCAGAAAAGGTCGAAGGCGCTGGCGTGGCTGGAGTGAACGGGTGGAAGGTGAGCTCGCGAGGCGGGTGGGGCGGTCTCGCGGAGCTCGACCCTCCAGCGGGAGGACGGGGCCGAAGCACCACATTCCAAGCGCCAGGCGCCGGTGAAATTTCAATCTTCAAGCGCCAATCGGCGCGGTGTGCTTCGCAGTGACCACCTGTCGCGGGTAGATCAGGGCGCCGCGCCGTCTTCCCGCCGTGGGGAGCGAAACGCGGCGGGGGCGCCGCGGCTCCATTTCGCTTTCCCTGCTGCGGCGATCATTCGGCGAGGACGGTTTTGAGGGCGGCGTCGAGTGCTTCGATGCGGACGGGTTTGGTGAGATGGGCGGCGAAGCCGGCGCGCTGGCTGAGGGCGAGGTCGCTTTCGGTGCCGTAGCCGGTGAGCGCGATGCCTTTCACGCCGGCGGCCTTGCCGAAGCGTTCCATGAGGTCGTAGCCGGTGCCATCGGGGAGGCCGATGTCGGAGACGATGAGTTCGATGCCGCCGTGCGCGGCGACGGCGAGCGCCTCGGTGAGCGAGGCGGCGGGAAGGACCTCGAAGTTGCGGCGCTGGAGGAGAAAGGCGAGGGCGTTGCGGGTGGCTTCGTGGTCGTCGACCAGCAGGATGCGTTTGGTGCCGCGGGTGGGGACGGCGGCGTGGGCCGGGGGGGCGGCGGGTGAGCCGTCGCCGGTGGCGGCGAGGGGGAGATCGACGGTGAACGTGGCGCCGGTGCCCGGGCCGTCGCTGGCGGCCTGGATGCGGCCGCCGTGGAGGTCGACGAGCATCTTGGAGATGGCCAGGCCGAGGCCGAGGCCGCCGAAGCGACGGGCCTGATGTGCGGGGTGATCGCCCTGGACGAACGCGTCGAAGATGCGGTTGAGTTCGCCGGCGTGGAGGCCGATGCCGGTATCCGAAATGGAGATACGCGCGACGGAGGACCCGGCGGGGCGGTCGGTGGCGAGGGTGACGGTGCCGCCGGGCGGGGTGAATTTGACGGCGTTTTTCAGGATGTTCCAGAACACCTGCTGAAGGCGGACGGCGTCGCCGACGACGGTGGGGGCGAGAGGAAGGAAGCGGCGTTCGAGGCGGACCTCCTTGGCGTCGAAGTCGGCCTGGACGGTGGCGATGGCCTCGTCGAGCAGCCGGTGAAGGGGGTGGGGCTGGCGGTCGATCTGGAGCTTGCCGCGGGTGATGCGGGTGAGGTCGAGAAGGTCGTCGATGAGGCGGGCTTCGAGAGCGACGTTGCGCGCGATGGTTTCGAAGTCGGCGCGGAGGGCGGGCGGGATATCGGGGCGGCGGGCGCCCTCGCTGGCGAGGAGGAGGACGGGGTTGAGGGGGGTGCGGAGTTCGTGGGAGAGGGAGGCGAGGAAATCGTCCTTGGCGCGGGAGGCCGCGAGGGCGTCGTCGCGGGCGCGCGCGACCTCGGCTTCGGCCTTTTTGCGCTCGGTGATGTCGGCGCTGGCGACGGTGATGCCGCAGGGCGCGCCGGAGTCGTCGCGCATGACGGAGAGGTGATCGTGGACCCAGATCGCGGAGCCGTCGGGGCGGAGGACGCGTTTCTCGACGATGAAGCTGCCGGCGTCGCCGTGGGCGAGGGCGGCGAGGCGGCGGTGGGCTTCAGGCTGGTCGTCGGGGTGGGTGATTTCGGGGAGGGCGAGGGCGAGCAGTTCCTCGCGGGGACGGTGGACGATCGAGCAGTAGCGGTCGTTGACGAGGCGGAAGCGTCCGGTGAGGTCGGTTTCGGCGAGGCCGACGACGGTTTGTTCGAGGATGCGGCGGAGACGGGCTTCGCTGGCGGCGATTTTGGCGACGAGGTCGCGGACCTGATACTGGCGGAGGCGCGAGCGGAGCGCGACCTGGAGCATGCTGACGAGGGTTTCCGGGCGGAAAGGGCGTTCGATCAGGGCGACGGTGGCGGTGGGGCCGAGGAGGTGGAGATGGTGGAGGTTGCTGCGGGCGCGTTCGGTGCCGCTGCAGACGAGGGTGATGGGGATGTCGGACCAGGAAGGCTGGGCGCTGAGCGTGGCGATGAGGTGTTCGCTGGCGGCGGGGTGGAGCACCTCTTCGGCGAGGACGATGGCGCCGCAGCCGGCGGGGATTTCGCGAACGAGATCGGCGAGGTTGCGGCAGAGGTGGGTGACGAGGCCGGCATGGGTGAGGAATCCGGCGGTGAGCGCCGCGTCGTTGGCGGTGGGCGCGAGGATGAGGATGCGTCGCTCGTGCGGGGGGAGGCCGTCGGGGACGCGGTCCGCAGGAAGGTCGGTGGGGATCATTGGTTCCCGGAGAGGAGGGCCGGGGCGGCCTTACCCGGGACGACGGAGGGGACGCCGGTGAGCACGCCGTGGAAATTATCGAGCGGCGGGCCGACGCGGATGCCTTGGGCGTCGACGAAGATTTCGCGGATGGTGCGCTCGTGATTGCCGCTGCGTTTCTTGATGATGGAGATGGCCTGGCGGACGGCGCCGCCGACCTCGAAATAGCGGAGGAGCACGACGGAGTCGGCGAGGTAGGTGAGATCGACGTCGCTGGACATCACGCCGACGAGGCCCTGCTGCGCGAGGACCATGAGGGTGATGACGCTCTGTTGGTTGAGGAAGGAGAGAAGTTCGTGGAGCTGGAGGGTGAGGTGCCGCTCGGCGGGCATGGCGTTGATGTAGCCGTTGATGCTGTCGAGCACGACCATGCGGACGCCGTGATCGAGGACGCCGCGGCGGATGGAGTCGCCGAGTTCGCCGGGGGAGATTTCCGCGGGGTCGATGTGGCGGAGGTCGACGAGACCGTTGGCGACGAAGTCGTCGAGCGGCATGCCGAGATGGCGGGCGCGGCGGAGGAGGGTGTCGGAGGTTTCGTCGAACACGAGCAGGAGCACCTTTTCGCCGCGGGTGGCGGCGGTGTGGACGAACTTGAGGACGAGGGTGGATTTGCCGGTGCCGGGCGGGCCCATGAGCATGGTGCTGGTGCCGCGGTCGATGCCGCCGCCGAGGAGTTTATCCAGTTCCTGGATACCGGTGGCGAAGCATTCGGCCTCGACGGGGGCGCGGTGGGCGGCGGCGACGAGGCGGGGAAACACGACCAGGCCGCCCTCGCGGAGGACGACATCGTGGTAGCCGTCGCAGAATTTCTGCCCGCGGATCTTGTGCACGATGAGGCGGCGACGGGCGGAGCCGTAGTCGGGCGAGGTGAGGGTGAGGCTGATGACGCCGTGGGCGATGGACTCGACCTGCAGGTCGTCGGAGCCGGAGGTGCAGTCGTCGAGGAAGAGGACGGTGCATTTGCGGCCGGCGAGGAATTGTTTGAGCTGCAGGATCTGGCGGCGGTAGCGCAGCGGGGTGTCGGCGAGCATGCGCATCTCGGAGAGCGAGTCGAAGACGACGCGGGCGGGGTTGATGCGCACGACCTCGTCGAGGAGGGTTTTGGTGGTGCGGTTGAGTTCGACCTCGGAGGGATGGAAGAACGTGTTTTCGGTGGCGCCGTGGAGTTGGGATTCCTTGTCGGCGAGTTCGAAGAGGTGGAGGCCGTCGAGGGACCAGCCGTGGGAGCGGGCGACGAGGTCCATTTCCTCCTTGGTTTCGGAGAGGGTGATGTAGAGGCCGGTTTCGCCGCGGCCGACGCCTTCGAGGAGGAACTGGAGGGCGAGGGTGGTTTTGCCGACACCGGGGTCGCCCTTGAGCAGATAAAGGCGGTGGGCGGGGAGGCCGCCGCCGAGGATTTCATCGAGGCCGGGGACACCGGTGCGGCAGAGGGTGGGAGGAGCGTGGGGGGGAGGATTCATGGGAGAACCGGCGGGAGGCAGGCGGTGGCCGGCGCAACGGAACCGGGGGCGTGGGCGAAGTTGGCGGACATCGACAAGCGGATGGGGATTTCGTTCGCCGGGAAGGAGTCAAGTAGCAACCAGTGGCGATTGCCGGAGGGCGGGAAAATGGAGGGTGATGGGCGAGCGGACTGCGAGGGGGCGAGGTTTGCGGTGAAGGGGCGTTTACGGCCTTGACCGGTGGGGACGGTGGCGCAGCGTTTCCTTTCCGCACTTTCTTGCCTGATGGTGTAATGGTAGCACAGGCGACTTTGACTCGCCTAGTCATGGTTCGAATCCATGTCGGGCAGCCACTCGAAATGGACGGGGCTTGATGCGCGTCAAGGCGCGCGGGGAGGATCGAGCCGATAATCAGGCATGACTCGCGCGCGCTTTCCTGGGACCGTCCGGCCATGAGCTTTTCCTGTCCGCATTTCGATCCGGAGCAGGATTACTGCCGGCGGCTGAAAACCGACTGCGTGCCCGGGCGGCCCGGGTGCGTGCTGGACGGGTCGGTGTTCGCCACGCCCGTCGAGCAGCGACTGCGCGAGCGCGAGGAGGAAAACCGCCGTCGCGCCTGGCAGAAGTGGGAGCAGAAGGCGGGGCCGGGCGGGGATTGAGGGAGCTCAATCCTCGGGCCGGCCGGGGCGGACGGTGGCGATGAAGGTGCCCGCGCCGCCGAAGGCGCGTTCGAGCCGGAAGCGGACGTGGCGGCTCGCGCCGGTCGCGGGCTCCGTGACGCGGGTCGTCCACCGATCGAGCGCGGTGGCTTTGAAGGCTTTCCATTCCGCCTCGAAATTTTCCTCGTCCGACTGGGCGGGATCGGCGGCGAACAGCCGCGGCAGCAATGCTCCGACAAACGAGCGGCGCGTGTTTTCCCAGAACTGGTGGGCGGACTGATTGGCGGCGACGATCTTGCCGCCGGCGTCGACGACGAACATGCCGCAAACGTCGGCCGCGGGCTGCGGAGGAAGGGGGCTGGGCGTGAGCATCGGAAAAGGTGCGAGCGTGGGATTCTAATTCACCGAAATAATTTTGCTCATCACCTTCTGCGACAGTCTGGTCGTTTTTTGTCGATCAGAAGGCAGTGGGGGGAAGAGGGAAAAGTTTCCCGGTGGGAGCGGCGGCGCGATACCGTTAGACCGACGGAGCGGTGCCGGCGGCCGGCGTTTTGCACTCGACTCGGCGGCATCCCGCCGTGTGGTCACGCGACGGCCTCGACCCTGAGATGCCCAACCCCGCCGACTACGACCGCTGGTTTGTTGACGAAGTGCAGATCCACCAACCGGCTTTGCACGCGTGGCTGCGTGGAAAATTTCCGGCGATTCATGATCCGGAGAATCTGGTGCAGGAAGCGATGGCGCGGGTGTGGCGGGTGCGGACGGCCCATGATGTGCCGGCTCCGCGGGCGCTGTTGTTCACGACGGCGCAGAATCTGGCGATCGATCAGTTGCGGCGCGAAAAGATCGTGCCGATGGAAACGTTAGCGGAAATCGCCGAACTGCCCGTCTATGAAGAGAGCCCGACGCCCGCGGAGGCGACGGCTCGCAACCAGGAACTCGCCCTTTTGACTCTCGCCCTCCAATCGCTGCCCGAAAGATGCCGCCAGGTGCTCACCTTGCGAAAAATCTATAATCTGAGTCAAAAAGAGATCGCCGCGCGGCTTGGCATCAGCGAGCACACGGTTGAAGCGCAGGTGGGCAACGGCATGCGGCGTTGCGCCGATTTTTTTGCCCGCCTGGGTCTCCCTTAAATTCGTGCAAACGTCCGACAATTTCGATTCTTCCGATTCCGCCAGCGAGGCGGCGGCCGGCTGGCTGGCGCGGCGCGACCGCGGCCTGTCGGAGGCGGAGCGTGTGGCGTATGAGCAATGGTTGCACGAGTCGCCGGCGCATGCGGCGGCGATTGCGCGGCTGGAGCGTTCGTGGTCGCGGCTGGATGGATTGCGGGCGCTGGCGCCGCCGACGCGCGGGCCGGCGAATCCCTATCTGCTGGCGCCGCGGCGGCGGCGGGCGTGGATCTGGCCGTCGGTGCTGGCGGCGGCCGCGGCGCTCGCGGTGGCCGCGTTGTCGTGGTGGAGTCCGGAGACGGAGCAGGAGGAGGAGCGCGTCGCGGCGCTGGCGGGCCCGACGCAGATGACGTTGGAAGACGGTTCGCTGGTGGAGCTCAACGCGGGCGCGGAGATCGAGCTGCGTTGGACGCCGGAGCGTCGGGGGGTGCGGCTGCGGCGGGGCGAGGTGCATTTCACGGTGGCGAAGGATGCGACGCGGCCGTTCGTGGTGGCGGCGGAGAAAGTGGCGGTGGAGGCGGTCGGCACGGCGTTCACGGTGAGCCGGGAGGAGGAGGCGGTTTCGGTGTTGGTGACGGAAGGGACGGTGCGGCTCGGCGAGCTGCATGCGGCGGACGACCTGGGTTCGCTGGTGCGCGAGTTTTCGGCGGTGACGGCGGGGCAGCGGGCTTTCGTGCGGAGCGGCGAGGCGGCGGGGGCGGAGACGAGGTGGGAGGTTCGCGACGTGGCGGCGGCGGAGATCGAGGAGGCGGTGGCCTGGCAGCGGATGCGGCTGGATTTCTACAACCTGCCGCTGCGCGAAGTGGTGGCGATTTTCAACCGGTTCAACGAGCGGCAGCTGGTGATTGCGGATGCCGCCACGGGCGAGTTGCTCGTGGGCGGGAGTTTTCGGCCGGACAACGTGGAGCCGTTCGTGCGGCTGCTGGACACGGGCCTGGGCGTGAGCGCGACGCCGCGGGGCGACGCGCTGGAGCTGCGGCGGCGCTGAGCGGGGACGAGTCGGCTTGTCGGCCGCGATGCGGGGGAGAAACCGGCACGCCGCCTTCCGCGGGCGTGCTGTAGTGGAAAAATGGTTACGCGGCGCGTCGTGGCCGCGCCGGTCGGGCACTTTTCTTTTCGCGCAGCGGACTCCTGCAGCAGACCTGCCGCGAATGACGCGAATGAACGCGAATTTCAGAAAGGTGGAATCGACCATAGCCGCTGCCAGGCCAGGCCTCGGTTGGGTCGAAGATCATTTCCTCGTTGGTATGCGCGCCAATTGGCGTGATCGCGGGCGACTAAATGATCCCGGCTCAGGACAAGGGTTGTCGACGCGGTCGGGAGCGGTTCATCTGTCGGGGTTCACCTCATGAAATTCCCTCGCTGCCTTATCTTCCTCTCGCTGGTCGTCGCTCTCGTTTCGCCGCGCCTCGCGGCGGACCCTTCGCCGGAGGCGGGCGGGCGGTGGGTGAGCACGTGGGTGTCGGCGCAACAGTTGACGGAGCCGCACAATCTGCCGCCGGAGCCGGGGCTGGCGGGGCACACGCTGCGGCAGATCGTGCAGCCGACGCTGGCGGGCACGCGGCTGCGGGTGACGTTTTCCAATCAGTATGGCGAGGCGCCGCTCACGATCGCGGCGGCGCGGGTGGCGCGGTCGGCGGGCGGCTCGAAGGTCGATGCGGCGAGCGAACGGGCGCTGACGTTCAACGGGGCGGCGTCGGTGACGATCCTGCCGGGCACGTCGATGATTTCGGATGAGGTGGCGCTGGCGGTGGCGCCGTTCGAGAACCTGGCGGTGAGCACGTTTCAGACGAGGATGCCGGTGAACGTCACGGGTCATCCGGGGTCGCGGACGACGTCGTTCATCGTGGCGGGGGAGCACGTGTCGGCGACGGAGCTGGACGGTGCGAAAGGCACGGACCGGTGGTATTTGCTGGGTGCGATCGACGTGTGGACGGCGGAGGAAAAGGCCGGCGCGATCGTGGTGATCGGGGATTCGATCACGGATGGGCGGGGCTCGACGACGAATGCGAACGATCGCTGGCCGAACGTGCTGGCGCGGCGGTTGCACGCGAATCCGGCGACGGCGCACCTGGCGGTGTTGAACCAGGGGGCGGGCGGCGGGCGGGTGTTGCGCGATGGGCTGGGGACGAGTGCGCTGGGGCGTTTTGACCGCGACGTGCTGGCGCCGCCCGGCGTGCGGTGGCTGATCGTGTTTGAAGGGGTGAACGATCTCGGGACGGCGGTGGGGGCGCGGGCGAAGGGCGAGCCGGGGGCGACGGCGGAGGATTTGATCGCGGCGTATCGGCAGATGATCGTGCGGGCGCGCAGCCATGGCATCCGGGTGATCGGGGCGACGATCATGGCGTTCGAAGGGTTCACGGCGTATTTCACGCCGGAGAGCGAAGCGGCGCGGCAGGCGGTGAACGCGTGGATTCGCGATAGCGGGGAGTTCGATGCGGTGATCGATTTCGATGCGATCACGCGCGATCCGGAGCATCCGGCGCGGCTGTCGGCGGCGGTGGATGGCGGCGACCGGCTGCATCCGTCGGCGGAGGGATATCGGATCATGGCGGAGGCGATCGACCTGGCGATTTTCGAGCGGCGGTGAGCGCGCCGGTTTTTGGGCGGTTGCGGTCGAGCGGCCGCGGAGCGACCGGGCGAGGATAGCCGTGGCTTGAAAGCCACGGCGACGCTCGGTCCTCGCTCTGCGAGGAAGCCTGGTTCCTATTTTCTGATTTGCGCCCCGGATGCGGGCCAAGAGGCTCGCGGAGCTAGCATGCCCCGTTTGAATATTTACCCCTTATTTTGTGCGTGGATTTGCGCCGCGGGTCGCGTGGGCGCGATGGCCGGCGGGCGGGGCGGTCGCTGGCTCGGCGGATGGCTCGCGGTGTGGAGTCTGGCGGCGGGCTTGTCGGCGGCGGAGGTGCGGCATGATTTTCGGGTGCAGGCGGGGGACGCGGTGCAGACGCTGCGGATTTTCTCGCTGCAGTCGGGCGAGCAGATCGTTTATCCGATCGAGGATGTGCGGGAGGTGCGGACGCGTTCGGTGCGGGGGAAGCTGACGGCGCGCGAGGCGCTGGAGGCGATGCTGGCGGGGACGAAGCTGATGGCGCTGGTGGACGAGGCGAGCGGGGCGCTGGCGATCAGGCGGCGCGAGCCGGCGGAGCGGGTGGCCGCGGTGGAGGAGCGGGAGGCGCGGGAGCGTCCGCGCTGGCGCTGGCAGCGGCGGGCGCAGGAAGCGGCGGAGGAGGGGGAGGTGGTGGTGTTGTCGCCGTTCGACGTGCGGAGCCGGGCGGACACGGGTTATCGGGCGGAGAACGCGGTCTCGGCGACGCGGCTGGCGCGGCCGATCGGCGAGTTGCCGATGAGTGTCACGGCGTTCACCGAGGAGTTCATCGCGGATCAGAAGGCCTACGATCTTTACGATGTGGTGAAGTGGGCGCCGGGGGTGCATCAGGACAACCTGTCGCCGCAAGGTTGGGCGCGTTACAACATCCGGGGGTTCACGTCGGCGGCGATCCAGCGGAACGGGTTCGCGTCGTTTCGGTTCATCGACACGACGAACATCGCGCGGGTGGAGGTGGTGAAGGGGCCGGCGTCGCTGCTTTACGGGCAGATCAATCCGGGCGGGGTGATCAACTACATCACGAAGAAACCGGAGGCGCGGCCCGCGCTGCGGGTGAGTGCGAGCCTGGGGGATTTCGGATACGACCGGCAGATGCTCGATGCGACGGGGCCGGTGCCGGGGACGAACGGGCGGCTGTTGTATCGCGGGATCGCGATGGTGGAGGACATCCAGCGATTTCAGACGGGGATGCGCGGGCGCAAGTCGGTGCTGGCGCCGAGTCTGACGTGGCAGATGACGGAGCGGGCGGCGCTCACGATCGATTACGAGCGCTTCGAGCGGAAGGAGGACATGCTGACGGGCGGGGTCGTGCTGGCTTACGTGAACAATGTGGGGACGGTGCCGTATCGGGGGTTGCCGTGGGATTTCAGTTATGCGGGCGAGGGCGACTACCAGGATTTCGTGTCGGATGCGTTGTCCGCCGAGTTTACGACGCGGCTGGGGGAGCGGGCGAATTTGCGCGCGACGTTCCTGGATGCGGTGTGGGACATGGAGTGGCGGGCGAGCGGGCAGGGCGGGACGGGGCTGATCGCGCAGTCGTTCATCGATGCGTTCTATCCGGCGAGTGCGGGGCTGACGCCGGCGGACGCGATGTATCGGCGGAACCGCTGGGAGCATCAGTGGGGCAGCGAGCGGAGTGCGGCGGTGGATCTGGCGGCGCAGTTCGGGGGGGAGGCGGTGACGTTCGACGTGGTGCTGGGCCACAAGCGGACCTTCGATTCGCGGTGGCGCGGGATTCAGAAGAACAATCCGAACGTGGCGGACAGCCCGTTTTACCTGAAGCCATGGGACCTGCGGAATCCGGCGACGTGGGACCGGCGCGTGCCGTTCGGGGTGGACGCGCTGGTGCTGACGTCGGATGCGGAGAGTGCGAGCAACAGCTCGTCGTGGTTCGCGGTGGTGTCGGCGAAGGCGTTCGACGACCGGCTGCATGTGCTGGCGGGCTACGCGCGGCACGCGCTGCACAACGAGCCGACGCGTAATTATGTGACGAATACGCAGACGCTGCCGTCGGATCGTGCGGCGAACGTGCCGCAGGCGGGGGCGATGCTGGAAGTGGCGAAAGGCGTGTCGGCGTTTGTGTCGTATAGCGAATCGTTCCTGGCGAACACGAGCATGCTGCGGGTCAACAATGTGCGTTCGGTGCCCGCGTCGCCGTCGGTGGGGAAGGGCGGGGAGGCGGGGGTGAAGCTGGATCTGCTGGGCGGGAAACTGTCGGGCACGCTGTCGGCGTATCGGGTGCGGGCGAGTCCGACGGGGATCGTGACGGTGACGACGGGGGTGGATGCGGATGGCACGACGTTGTTCACCGATGTGCAGGGCGGGGCGCAGCGGAGCGACGGTTTCGAGGTGGACCTGGGGTGGGCGCCGGCGCCGGGGTTGAAATTGATCGCGGGTTTCAGCCGGTGCGATGCGGTGTATGCGCGGCATCCGAGCAATCCGGCGTTGAATGGGACGCCGCTGGTGGCGGCGCCGGACCGGACGTTCAGCCTGTGGGGGAAGTATGTGGTGCCGGCGGGGCCGCTGCGGCGTTTCACGTTTGCGGGCGGGGTGAACTATGTGGGCAGTCTGGCCTACGTGGGAAACAATCCGTCCGTGCGGACGGGGCCGTATGCGACCGTCGATGTGACGGTGGGGTATCGTTTTCGCGTGGCGGGGCAGGAGTGGGAGGCGGACGTGACGGTGAAGAACGTGGGGGACGAACGGTATTATGCGTCGCAGTCGAGCTGGGGTTTCCCGCGGCACCTGTTTTTGTCGGTGGGCACGCGGTTTTGATTCGTTGAGAATCCAGTTTGAGGGCGGAGAGACCGATCGGCAGGGGACGTTCGCGAGCAATGCGACGCGGGAAGCAAAACCCTTTTGGTTTCCTCTCAACCCTCAGCACTCAACTCTCGACAACATGACCCCGGCTGAGAGGTCGATCCGCCGAGGGACGAGAGACCGCTTTACGGCTCGCAGCTTTCGACGCATCGCTCCGGCTTCGGCGGAGGCGAACCCGGCGCGACGTAAGGGCGCGCGGCCGGCGCGGGGCGGGGCCGGTGTTTCCAGGTGTGTCGGATGATGAAATAGCCCGCGATTCCGCCGACGACGCCGATGATGAGGGCGCCGAGGTAGAGCGAGGTGACGGCG
>JAEYYL010000086.1 GCA_023430825.1 Verrucomicrobiota bacterium
ACGGTGCGCACGCGCGGCGCGGGATTGCACGAGATCACCGACGCGGTGGCGGGCGAGCTGGCGCGCAGCAAATTGTCGTGCGGCATCGTCACGGTGTTCTGCCAGCACACGAGCTGTTCGCTCGTGATCATGGAAAACGCGGACCCGTCGGCGCGCCGCGATCTCGAAGCGTGGTTGAACCGGCTGGTGCCGGAGAACGATCCGCATTTCGAGCACACGCTGGAAGGGCCGGACGACATGCCGAGTCACATCAAGATGGCGCTGACGCGCACGAGCGAGAGCGTGCCGTTTGCCGAAGGGCATTTGCTGCTCGGCACGTGGCAGGGGATTTATCTGTGGGAGCACCGCCGGGCGCCGCACTCGCGGCAGGTGTTGGTGACGGTGGTGGGCGAGTGAGCGGAGCCCACGTCGCGCGGGTGTCCTGTATCAGTCCAGTGGATATCGGGCGAGGCCGAGTTTTTGCGCGGCGATGCGCAGGACGAAGAGCGGGTTGGTGCGGAGATAGCGGAGTGCGAGGCGGCGCGGTTCGGTGACGAGGCGGAAGAGCCATTCGAAGCCGCTGCGTTGAATCCAGCGCGGGGCCTGGCGGATGCGGCCGGAATGGAAGTCGAACGCGGCGCCGACGCCGACGAGCAGGCCGGCGCCGAAGGACGCGGCATGTTGCGCCATGAAGCGCTCCTGTTTGGGCGTGCCGAGGCCGATCCACACGATGTCGGGGCGAGTGCGATGGATGTCGGCGCGCAGCGCGTCGATCTCGACGTGGCCAAGCTCGCCGAACGACGGCGAAGCGGTGCCGGCGACGAGCAGGCCGGGAAAGCGGGCGGTGAGTTTGGCGGCGAGG
This sequence comes from Verrucomicrobiota bacterium, assembly GCA_023430825.1. Lineage (GTDB taxonomy): Bacteria > Verrucomicrobiota > Verrucomicrobiia > Opitutales > Opitutaceae > Opitutus. The sequence goes on from JAEYYL010000086.1 coordinate 842, forward strand.
GTGTCGGCGACGCCCGGCTGGCCGCCGCAGAAATAGTGCCGCAGGCGGCGCGGTCGGCCGGCATCGCAGACGGCGAGCAGGAGGTCGGGCCCGTAAACGCGTTCGACGCCGGGTGGGCCGAGCCACACGAGGGGCATGCCGTCGGGCGTGGTGAGGTAGGAGGCGTTGTAGATGTGGCGGAGGGCGGGATCGGCCCGGGCTTCGCCGATGCCGTGGACGGCGCAGACGCAGACATAGCCGCGCGGTTCGCCAAACCGCGCCTCGACGATGAGATCGCGCGCGCGGGCGAGGGTGAGGATGGAGACGCCGACGCCGAGGACGTTGTAGCGTGGGGGCGGGCGCGGGATCATGCCGGCGCCGAGGAAGCGGAAAACGACGGAAGCGGGCAAACGCTTTGTCGCGCGAGCCGCGGAGGAGAAAAGGGCCGGGCGGCGAAATTTGGGTGGACGGCGAGTGGGGCTTGCGCGGGAGAGCGAGGGCGGCAGGGTGGTCGGTTCCTATGGCGCTTGTGAGTCTTCTCGATGTCAGCCTGAGCTTCGGCGGTGCGCCGTTGCTCGATCGCGTGAACCTTCAAATCGATCGCGGCGAACGCGTGTGTCTTGTCGGGCGCAATGGCGCGGGAAAATCGACGCTGATGAAGGTGATCGCCGGCGAGTTGCAGCCGGACGACGGCCAGGTGTTTCGCCAGCCGGGATCGGGTTTTTCGATGCTGCGCCAGGAAGTGCCGGCGGGGCTGTCGGGCACGGTGCGGACGGTGGTGGAGGGCGAAGGCGGCGCTTACGAGGAGCACAACGACTGGGAGCGGCATGACCGCGTGGAGCGGTTGCTCGAGCAGATGGGGCTGCCGACGGAGAGCGAGTTTGCGTCGTTGTCGGCGGGACAGAAGCGCCGCGTGCTGCTGGCGCGGGGATTGGTGGAGGCGCCGCAACTGCTGCTGCTCGACGAGCCGACGAACCATCTCGACCTCGAGTCGATCGAGTGGCTGGAGGAATTTTTGCTGGAGTGGGGCGGCGCGCTGTTGTTCGTGACGCACGACCGGGCGTTTCTGCGGAAGCTGGCGACGCGAATTGTGGAGGTGGATCGCGGCCAGCTGATCGGCTGGTCGTGCGACTACGATACGTTCCTCGTGCGGAAGCAGGCGGTGCTGGAGGCGGAGGAGGTGCGGCGCGCGCAGTTCGACAAGAAGCTCGCGCAGGAGGAGGAGTGGATCCGGCGCGGGGTGAAGGCGCAGCGATCGCGGGCGCAGAGCCGCATCCATGCGCTGGAGAAAATGCGCGCGGAGCGGGCGGCGCGGCGCGACCGGACGGGCACGGCGAAGCTCACGGCGCAGGAGGCGGATCGCAGCGGATTCAAAGTGATCGCGTGCGAAGGCGCAGGCTTCAGCTACGATGGCGAGCGGTGGATCGTGCGCGATCTGACGACGCGGATCGAGCGCGGCGACAAGATCGGCATCGTGGGGCCGAACGGCGCGGGCAAGACCACGCTGTTGCGGTTGTTGCTCGGTGAACTTTCGCCGACGGCGGGGACAATCGAACAGGGGACGCGGCTGGAAATCGTGTATTTCGATCAGCTGCGGGCGCAGCTCGACGAGACGATGCGCGTGCAGGACGCGGTCGCGGATGGCAATGCGACGGTGACGATCAACGGGCGCACGCGTCACGTGATCTCGTATCTCGAGGATTTCCTGTTCGAGCCGCAGCGGGCGCGCACGCCGATCAAGGCGCTGTCGGGCGGCGAGCGCAACCGGCTGCTGCTGGCGCGGCTGTTTACGAAGCCGTGCAACGTGCTGGTGCTCGACGAGCCGACAAACGATCTCGATGCGGAGACGCTGGAGCTGCTGGAGGATTTGCTGGTGGAGTTCGGCGGCACGCTGCTGCTGGTGAGCCACGACCGGGCGTTTCTGAACGAAGTGTGCACGAGCCTGCTGGTGTTCGAGGGCGGCGGCGTGGTGTCGGAGTATGTCGGCGGCTACGACGACTGGCAGAAGGAGAAGGCGGCGCGCGCGGCGGCGGTGGAGCGGGAGAAGGAGCGGGCGAGCCGCGCGGCGGCCGAGGCGGCGAAGGCGGCGGGCGAGCCGAAGAAAACGCGGAAGCTGTCGAACAAGGAGCGGGCGGAACTCGAGGCGCTGCCGAAGCGTATCGAGAAATTGGAGACAGAGCAGGCGGAGCTGACGGCGACGCTGGCGGATCCGGCGTTTTTCAAGAAAGGCGGCGCGGAGGTGTCGAAGGCGACGGCGCGGCTGCACGAGATCGAGGCGGAGCTGGCGGCGGCGTTTGCGCGGTGGGGGGAGTTGGAAGGGTAAGCGGTGGCGCCAGGCGTGAAGGTGGGTGGCACGCTTGCGCGCCGCCCACACGAATGAAGCAGGCAGGCGCGGAGGCCTGTCGCTCCGCTGTGACTGCGGCTGCTTGTTTTAGCGCCAGCGGTTGAGGAGGTCGTCGAGATTCACGTCGGCGAGGGATTTTACGACGAGGTCGGCGAGGGAGAAATCGTGGTGGGCGGTGGACGGGCCGGGAACGGCGACGGCGCGGAGGTTGGCGCGTTTCGCGGCGAGGGTGCCGGTGTTCGAATCCTCGAACGCGATGGCTTGGTGGCCGCGCAGACCGAATTGGTTGACCACGCGTTTGTAGAGGTCGGGCGCGGGCTTGGGGGAGGACGCATCTTCGCGGCAGGCGACGAATTCGAAACGGTCGCGCAGACCGAGGCGCTCGAGGTGAGGTTCCACCCAGGCGTGTTGGGAGTTCGAGGCGAGGCCGATGCGGAGGGCGTGGGCGCGGCCGGCGTCGAGGAGCGCGACGACGCCGGGGAGGACCTGGTTCTGGAGCAGCAGGCGATCCTTGTGCGCGCGGCGGGTGGCCTCGAGCGCGGCGCGATCAGCGTGCGGACTGAAGCCGTGCCAGGGATCGAACGCGTAGTCGGCGTGGCCGATGCTGCGGACAAAGCGCGCGCGATCGAACGGGACGCCGTTTTCCGCGTGAACGATTTCGTAGGCGTCGATCAACGGGGTCTCCGTGTCGAGGATCAGACCGTCGAAGTCGAAAACGAGCGCGCGTATCATCGCGGTGGAGACAAGGCGGCGAGGTGGCGACTGGCGAGCGCCGGCGGCGGGCCGGGCAGGCGGCGGGGCGGGTTTTCGCCGGGCGGTTGTGCCGCCAGAGGAGTGGCGGACCGCGGACGCCGGGGGCGGGTCACGCCTTCGGCGGCCGAAGCAGGCGGCGGGCTTCGCGGCTGGCTTGGTCGGAGTCGTAGCCGACCTCGACCAGGAGGCCGACGAGTGCGTCGTAGCTGTCGCGGCGCACGCGCCCAGTGGCGGACCGGTTTCTGCGGTCGTGGCAGCGGAGGGCGAGGGACGTGCCGCAGAGGCAGTTGCGGAGGAGCAGCACGAAGGTGCCGTCGGGCTCCTCGCGCTCCATCAGGCCGGACGACTGGAAGATGGGCGTGGTGCGCGAGATGAAGTCGTTGATCTCGGTGAAGCGACGCTGACAGCGCGGGCAGACGAGGGGGAAGACATCGGCGGAGCGAACGCTCAGACCTTCATACGGCGCAGGGGTCGGAGCGGGTTTGGTCTTCATGAAAGGCGCTGCACTCAAGGCAGGGAACGCGGCCGGAGGTTGGCAAGAGTGAAACGGCGCGGGGGCGATGAGGGATGGAGCGGCGACGGCGATTTGCCGCTCGAATTAGCCCGGATACGTCACACTCGATTCAACCAAGTCATGGATCACAGAGGACACTGAGCTCTGACCCAGAGGCAGCAGGAGGCCACAAGGTGTTGGATGCGTTTGTTGCGAAAACGAGGCGGATTGGAAGGGCAGCCAGATAGGATCGGTGAATTCTCCTCGGTGAACTCCGTGTCGGAGCTCTGTGCGCTCTGTGACCAATCGTTTTCTTCATCATGGGTGTGATGGATGCGCGCTAGATGGATTGGTTCGTCGCTTCGCTCCTGTCGGGTTAATTTACGCCGCGGCGGGCGGCCTCGATTTTGGCGATGTCGATTTTCCCCATCTCCATCATCGCTTCGAACACGCGCTTCGCTTCGGCGCCACCGGCGGCCATCGCGTCGGTGAGGGCGCGCGGCGTGATCTGCCAGGAAAGCCCCCAGCGGTCCTTGCACCAGCCGCAGGCGCTTTCCTGGCCGCCGTGGCCGACGATCGCGTTCCAGTAGCGGTCTGTTTCCTCCTGTGTGTCGGTCGCAATCTGGAAGGAGAACGCCTCGCTGTGCTGAAACGCCGGGCCGCCATTCAGGCCGAGGCAAGGGATTCCGCAGACGGTGAACTGCACGGTGAGGACATCGCCGGCTTTGCCGGACGGGTAGTCGCTCGGCGCCTTGTGCACCGCCGTCACTTTGCTGTCCGGGAACGTCGCGGCGTAAAAACGGGCGGCGTCCTCCGCGTCTTTGTCGAACCAAAGGCAGATGATGTTTTTTGGCGTGGGTGTGTTCATGGGAAATGGCTGAGAGCTGAGAGGCCGGCTTTTTAGGGAGAAGGACGAGAATGAGGAGTTGCCTTTGGATTTCACTCTCCGCACTCAGCTCTCAACTCGACCTCGCGCGAGAGGACCGGTCGGGCGGTAGGTGTTCAACAACATGCCGGTGGACGTGGCTCGCGATTCGACGAGTGCGAGGCTGCGCGGCGGCACGCCGGCTTCGAAGAGGCGTTTGCCGCGGCCGAGGATCAGCGGATAAACCCACACGCGAAACTCGTCGACCAGGTCGGCGGCGATGAGGGTCTGCAGGAGTTCGCCGCTGCCCCAGATGTGGAGGTCGGGGCCGCCGGAGGTTTTCAGTCGGCGGAGTTCGTCAACGACGTCGCCGGTGCCGCCGATGCGTTGCGTGGTCGGCCAGACGAGGCCGTCGGAGCGGTGTGTGACGACGAATTTGGTCGCGCGGTTGAAGGCCTGGCCGATCGGGTTGTCGGCATGGTGAGGCCAATAGGGAGCCCAGATATCGTAGGTGCGGCGGCCCAAAAGCAGGTCGAATTCGCCGGCCATGACTTGGTCCAGCGCATCGCCCACCGCGGGGTCGGAGCGCATCGCCCAACCGCCGTGCGTGAAGCCGCCGCTGGGATCTTCCTCAGGGCCGCCCGGCGCCTGCATGATGCCGTCGAGCGAGAGGTGGGTGAGGGCGATGAGCTTTCTCATGAGGAGGTGTCCGGGTTGGGAGAGCAGGTTTCGCGCGCTCACGGCCGATTTTTTCACCGAGGGCGCGAGGGAGACGAGGGGGTTTGGCTTGGTGACGGGCGGGGGCGCATGGTTTTATCTTTCGGCTGTTTCGGGTGTTTCCACCTAAACGACGAACGACGGGGCGATCGGACGACACAGGCCGGAAGGAAAACGGCGCTGTGCGGCCGCTCTTCCGGTGGCGGCGGGCGGTCACTCTTCGTTCTGCGCGACCCATTCGCGCTGCGCGGCTTTGCTGGCGGCGCGTTCGTCGCGCTTCTTTTCATTCAAGGCGGTTCCGAGGTATCGCGGGCCGTGATACGGCCGAGCGGCTGAATGGGAGGGGCGCGGGGAGGGATCAAGGCTGCGTAGGCTTGGCGCGCCCGGAGACCGGGCTTACGTTGCAGACTCGATGACACCCATTGTCCGACTCAATCCCCCGTCGCTGCCCGATGCCGGCGCCGCGGGTTATTCGCAGATCTCAATCGTCGAGCCGAGCCGGCTCGCGTTCATTTCCGGGCAGGTCGCCTGGCGTGCGGACAACGGGCCGGTGCCGGACACGCTCGCCGGGCAGGCGGAAATCGTCGTGGGCAACGCGAAGGCGGCGCTGGAGGCCGTCGGGGCGTCGGCGAAGGATCTCGTGATGGTGCGGGTTTATCTGGTCGATCTGACACCGGAGCGGGTGGGCGTGCTGTGGCCGCAACTTCATGCGTTGTTCGAAGGGGCGCAGCCGAGCCTCACGGGGATCGGCGTGGCGGCGCTCGCGTCGCCCGAGCTTCAGTTGGAAATCGAGATGGTGGTTCGGGTGCCGTCGTGACTTGCGGGTTCGAGCAGGTTGAGTGGGCGGGTTGGAGCCGCCGCGCTGCCGCACGGGTTCGAAGAAGGAAGCGCGACGGTTCGCGCATACTGGAGCCGCGACGCCCCCGTCGCGTTTGGAAAGCGAGACGCGGCGAGGGCGCCGCGGCTTCATGAGTTGGTTGTGCGGAAGAACCGGCGTCGGATGTCGGGGTAGGTCTCGCGTTTGCGCGCAACGTGGCGCGACGAGCGCGTCACCCACCCGAACAAAAGCGGGC
>JAEYYL010000102.1 GCA_023430825.1 Verrucomicrobiota bacterium
CATGGCGTCGAACCTCACGGCGCAAGTGCGCAACATCGCCGAAGTGACCATCGCCGTGGCGAACGGTGACTTGGCGAAGAAGATCACGGTGGACGTGCGCGGCGAGATCCTGCAGCTCAAGGAAGCCATCAACACGATGGTGGATCAGCTGCGCTCGTTCGCCTCGGAAGTCACGCGCGTGGCCCGCGAAGGGGGAACCGAGGGCCAGCTGGGTGGCCAGGCCCTGGTGCCCGGCGTCGCGGGTACCTGGAAGGATCTGACCGACTCGGTCAATGCCATGTGCGCCAACCTGACCGACCAGGTGCGCAATATCGCCCAGGTGACCACGGCGGTGGCGCGCGGCGACTTGTCGCGCAAGATCACGGTCGACGTGAAGGGCGAAATTCTGGAGCTGAAGAACACGATCAACACGATGGTGGACCAGTTGAATGCGTTCGCGTCGGAAGTGTCGCGCGTCGCGCGCGAAGTTGGCACGGAAGGCAAGCTCGGCGGCCAGGCGCAGGTGCCGGGCGTGGCGGGCACGTGGAAGGATCTCACCGACAACGTGAATCTGATGGCGGCGAACCTGACCGACCAGGTGTCCGGTATCGTAAAAGTGGTGACAGCGGTCGCGAACGGAAATCTGCGCCAGAAGCTGACGGTGGAGGCGAAGGGCGAGGTGGCGGCGCTGGCGGAAACGATCAACAACATGACGGACACGCTCGCGACGTTCGCCGAGCAGGTGACGAACGTGGCGCGCGAGGTCGGCGTCGAAGGCCGGCTCGGCGGACAAGCGCACGTGCCGGGCGCGGCGGGCACGTGGAAGGATTTGACGGGCAACGTGAATCTGCTCGCGGCGAACCTGACGACGCAGGTGCGCGCGATCGCGGACGTGGCGACGGCGGTGACGAAGGGCGACTTGACGCGCTCGATCCGGGTCGATGCGCGCGGCGAAGTCGCGGAGCTGAAGGACAACATCAACACGATGATCTACAATCTCCGCGTCACGACGGAGACGAACCAGGAGCAGGACTGGCTGAAGACGAACCTGGCGAAGTTCACGCGCATGCTGCAGGGCCAGCGCGATCTGTTCACCGTCGGCAAGATGCTGCTGTCCGAGCTGGCGCCGCTGGTCGACGCGCAGCAGGGCACGATTTATCAGATGGAAGGCAGCGGCGACGGCCGGATGCATTTGAAGTTGCTGGCGGGATACGCGCAGCGCGCGGACCAGCCGCAGACGATCGGGCTCGGCGAGGGCCTGGTGGGTCAGTGCGCGGTGGAGAAGCAGCGCATCCTCCTGAATGACCTGCCGACCGGCTACACGCGGGTGAACTCGTCGCTCGGCGAGGCGCCGCCGGTGAGCATCGTGGTGCTACCGGTGTTGTTCGAAGGCCAGACGAAGGCGGTGATCGAGCTGGCGTCGCTGCATGCGTTCAGCGTGACGCACATCTCCTTCCTCGAGCAGCTGACGCAGTCGATCGGCGTCGTGCTCAACACGATCGAGGCGACGATGCGCACGGAAGGTTTGTTGCAGCAATCGCAGCAGCTCACGGTGGAGCTCCAGTCGCAGCAGAAGGAGCTCACGCAGACGAACGAAGAGCTGGCGCAGAAAGCGCGGCAGCTCGCGGAGCAGAACGTCGAGGTCGAGCGCAAGAACGCGGAAGTCGAACAGGCCCGCCGCGCGCTGGAGGAAAAGGCGGCGGAGCTCGCGCTCACGTCGAAATACAAGTCGGAGTTCCTCGCGAACATGTCGCACGAACTGCGCACGCCGCTGAACTCGATCCTGATTCTCGGCCAGCAGCTCGCGGAAAACGGCGCGGGCAACTTGAGCCCGAAGCAGGTGGAGTTCGCGCGCAACATTCACTCGTCGGGGTCGGACCTGTTGAACTTGATCACGGACATTCTCGACTTGTCGAAGATCGAGTCGGGCACGGTGACGGTGGAGGCGGAGGAGATCAGCTTTGCCTCGCTGCGCGATGCGATGGACCGGAATTTCCGGCACATCGCGGAGTCGAAGAACCTGCCGTTCTACGTGGAGTTTTCGACGAGTTTGCCGCGGGTGATCACGACGGACCCGAAGCGGCTGCAGCAGATTTTGAAGAATCTGCTTTCGAACGCGTTCAAGTTCACCGCGCAAGGCCAGGTGGCGGTGAAGGTGCAGCCGGCGTCGGACGGCTGGACGCACGGGCATCCGGTGTTGAGCCGCGCGCCGCAGGTGGTGGCGTTCGCGATCAGCGACACGGGCATCGGCATCGCGCAGGAAAAGCAGAAGCTGATCTTCGAGGCGTTCCAGCAGGCGGATGCGGGCACGAGCCGCAAATACGGCGGCACGGGCCTGGGTCTTTCGATCTCGCGCGAACTGGCGGCGCTGCTCGGCGGCGAAATCCGGCTGAACAGCGCGGCGGGGCAGGGCAGCACGTTCACGCTGTATCTGCCGATGTTCTACATCGAGCCGTCGGGAGACAAGACGCGCGTGTTGTCATCGCCGTCGACCTCGCCGATCATGCTGCCCGCGCCGCGCGAGGAAGTGATTCTCGACGATCGCGATTCCGTGCAGCCGGGCGACCGGAGCCTGTTGATCGTCGAGGACGATCCGCATTATGCGCGCGTGCTGCTCGGACTGGCGCGCGAGAAAGGGTTCAAGGGCATCGTGGCGACGCGCGGCAATGCGGCGCTGACGCTGGCGCGGCAGTATCAGCCGTCGGCGATCACGCTGGATGTTTTCCTGCCGGACATGCTCGGGTGGACGGTGTTGAACAACCTGAAGTTGAATCCGGCGACGCGGCACATCCCGGTGCAGATCATCTCGGTGGAGGAGGAGCGTTCGCATGCGCTCGCGCGCGGGGCGTTCTCCTACACGGTGAAGCCGACGACGACGGAAGGGCTCGAGGAGTGTTTCGACCGGATCAAGAAATTCGTGGAGCCGCACATGAAGCGGCTGCTGATCGTGGAGGACAACGACATCGAGCGGCAGGGCATCGTGGAGCTGTTGAGCCACGACGATATCGAGATCGCGACGGCGGCGAGCGGCGAGGAGGCGTTGAACCTGCTGCTCGACCGGCCGTTCGACTGCTGCGTGCTCGACCTGCGGCTGCCGGACATGACGGGCTTCGAACTGCTCGATAAACTGCAGGGTGAGCCGTCGCTGCGCGACATTCCGATCGTGGTGTTTACGGGCAAGGATCTCAGCCGCGAGGAGGAGGATCAGTTGCGCACGGTGGCGAAGAGCGTGCTGGTGAAAGACGTGCAGTCGCCCGAACGGTTGTTCGACGAGACGGCGCTGTTTCTCCATCGCGTCGTCGCGGGGTTGCCGGAGTCGAAGCAGAAGATGCTGGATCACCTGCATGCATCGAATGAAGTGCTGCGCGGCCGCAAGGTGCTCGTGGTCGACGACGACGCGCGGAATATTTTCGCGCTGACGACGATGCTGGAGAACCAGGAGATGAACGTGATCAGCGCGATGAACGGCCGGCAGGCGATCGAGATGATCCAGAATCAGCCGGACATCGCGGTGGTGCTGATGGACATCATGATGCCGGAGATGGACGGCTATCAGACAATGAAAGAAATCCGGAAGGACTCGCGCTTCGGCACGCTGCCCATCCTGGCGTTGACGGCGAAGGCGATGAAAGGTGACCGCGACAAGTGTCTTGCCGCGGGCGCGTCGGATTATATCGCCAAGCCGGTGAACACGAACGAACTGCTCTCGCTGCTGCGCGTATGGCTGTATCGATGAACCATCGCTTCGCGGTCGCAGGTGGAGCCCGACGTCCTCGTCGGGCTGGACAGACGGTGCATGCCAAACAACCCGACGGGGACGTCGGGTTCCACCCATGACGATCGCCCCGGTCAACATCCTGCTGGTCGACGACGAGTCGCGGAATCTCGACGTGCTCGAGAGTCTGCTGCATTCGCCCGAGTATAATCTCGTGCGGGCGCTGACGGCGGAGCGCGCGTTGATGCTGCTGCTCGACGGCGAGTTCGCGGCCATCGTGCTCGACATCCAGATGCCGGGCATGAGCGGGCTGGAGCTGGCGAATCTGATCAAGCAGCGGCGGCGCACGCAGCACATCCCGATCATTTTTCTCACGGCGTATTTTCAGGAGGACAAGGATGTCCTCGACGGCTACGGCAGCGGTGCGGTCGATTATCTGACGAAGCCGATCAACCCGCAGATCCTGCGCTCGAAGATCGCGGTGTTCGTGGAGTTGTTTCGCAAGACGCGCGCGCTGGCGGCGACGAATGCGGCGCTGGAGCAGGAAGTGGCGCAGCGGCAGAAGGCGGAGGCGTCGTTGCGCGAGGCGAACAATGAACTCGAGTCGCGCGTGCAGGCGCGCACGGGGGATTTGTTGCGCGTGAACCAGGAGTTGATGGAGCGCGAGAAGGCGCTGCGGGCGCGCGAGACGCAGTTGCGGCTGGTGACGGATTACGCGCCGGTGTTCATCACGCAGATCGACCGGAACCATTGTTTCAAATTCGTGAACCGCACGTATGCACGGCGGTTCGGATTCGAGCCGCACCAGCTGATCGGCCGGCATTTTACGGAGATCATGGGTGCGGAGACGTATGAGGCGATCAAGGACCGGCTCGACGCGGCGCTGCAGGGTGAGCGGGTGGAGTTCGAGGCGGAGATCGCGTATGCCGGGCTCGGACCGCGCTGGGTGTTCGTGGTGCACGAGCCGGAGCGATCGGCGGACGGCGAGATCGTTGGGCTGGTGGCGGTGACGACGGACATCACCGAGCGCAAGCAGGCGGAGCGCGCGGTGGCGGCGGCGCGCGATGCGGCGCTGGCGGCGTCGCGAGCGAAGGACGATTTTCTCGCGCGACTGTCGCACGAGTTGCGCACGCCGCTGAATCCGGTGCTGCTGCTCGCGAGCGAGGCGGCGGAGAATGCGAGCCTGGCGCCGGACGTGCGCGCGGATTTCGAGACGATCGCGCAGAACGTGATGCTCGAGGCGCGGTTGATCGACGATCTGCTCGATCTGACGGCGATCACGCGCGGGAAGCTGGCGCTGTCACTGCAGCCGGTGGCGGTGCACACGGCGTTGCACGATGCGCTGGCGATGATGCGGCAGGACATCGCGAAGAAGCAGTTGCGGGTGGAGCTGCGGCTCGCGGCGGAGCGGCAGACGGTGCTCGGCGACGACATGCGGCTGAAGCAGATCTTCTGGAACGTGATCAAGAACGCGGTGAAGTTCACGCCGGCGTCGGGCTCGATCCTGATCGAAACGCTGGCGCCGCCCGACGGCAGCATGTTGACGATCCGGATTGTGGATACGGGGATCGGGCTGACGGAGGACGAGCTGGCGCGGATTTTCGCGGCGTTCGCGCAAGGCGATCATGCGGCAGCGGGCGCGGGGCGATTCGGCGGGCTGGGATTGGGCCTGGTGATTTCGAAGATGCTCGTGCAACTGCACTCGGGCACGATCACGGCGAGCAGCGCGGGGCGGGACAACGGTGCGACGTTCACGATCGAGCTGCCGCTGTGCAACGTGACGGCGGCGCAACCTGCGATGGCGAGCGGGCCGGCCGCGGGGCCGGAGACCTTGCCGGCGGTGACGCCGCCGGGGCGCGTGCGGCGGGTGTTGCTGGTGGAGGATCATTCGCCGACGTGTGCGACGCTCGCGGAGCTGCTGGCGCGGCGAGGTTACGAGGTCGTGCCGGCAGCGACGGTGGGGGAGGCCCGCGCGCGGGTGGCGGAGGGGAAGTTCGACTTTGTGATTTCCGATGTGGGGTTGCCGGATGGCAACGGCTGCGAGTTGATGGTGGAAATCCGGGAGCGTTACCGAATCCCCGGCGTGGCGCTCACGGGCTACGGGATGGACGACGACATGACACGGAGTCATGCGGCGGGTTTTCTCACGCATCTGACCAAGCCGGTGAGCGTGAAGGCGCTCGACGGGGCGTTGGCGTTGATGACCGAGGCGATCGCGCAGGAAAATGGCAGGGTGCCGGCGGGCCGGGCGAGGGCGTAAAGGGGGCCGCTGCGCGGACGGTCGGGCGGTTCCGAGCCGGTGGGGCGAACGGTTGGGCGGCGTTGCGGTCAGCGAGAGGAATGGAGAAGAACAACCGTTCGCGAACGCGCGCCACGACTGACGATACGAATGGCACGCGGGCCATGGCGCCGGCGGCCGAGGCGATCGCGGCGGCGAAGGAAGCGGGGTTGCGCTATGTGACCGACGAGGCGCCGGGCATCACGCGACGTCGCGCGGGCAATGGCGTGAGTTATCGTGGGCCGGATGGAAAAGCGGTGAAGGACCGCGCGACGCTGGCGCGGATCAAGCGGCTGGCGATTCCGCCGGCGTGGACGGAGGTGTGGATCTGTCCTTTGGCGAACGGTCACATCCAGGCGACCGGGCGCGATGCGCGTCGGCGGAAGCAATATCGTTATCATGCGGAATGGTCGGCGGTGCGCGATGGCGCGAAGTTCGAGCGGGTGATTGCGTTCGGGCGGGCGTTGCCGCGGATACGGCGGCGGGTGGCGAAGGATCTGGCGCGGCGCCATCTGGATCGGCGAAAGGTGCTCGCGGCGATGGTGCGGTTGCTGGAGACGACGCTGGTGCGGATCGGCAACGAGGAGTATGCGAAGCAGAACCGCTCGTTCGGCTTGAGCACGATGCGGGACCGGCACGTGAAGATCGGGCGCGGGACGCTGCGGTTCGAGTTTCGCGGAAAGAGCGGGAAACAGCACGAGATCGATTTGCACGATCCGCGGCTGGCGGAAATCGTGCGGCGGACGCAGGAGCTGCCGGGGCAGGATTTGTTTCAGTATCTCGACGAGGAAGGCGAGCCGCAGAAGGTGGGGTCGACGGACGTGAACGCGTATCTGCGCGAGATCGGCGGCGAGGAGTTTTCGGCGAAGGATTTTCGCACGTGGGCGGGAACGGTGCTCGCGGCGGTGGCGTTGCGCGAACTGGAGCGGTTCGAAACGAAGGCGCAGGCAAAGAAGAATCTGGTGCAGGCGATCGAGTCGGTGGCGCAGCGGCTGGGCAACACGCCCGCGGTGTGCCGGAAATGCTACATCCATCCGGTGGTGATGGAGAGTTATCTCGACGGTGTGACGCTGGCGCGGGTGAAAGCGAAGGCGGCGGAGGCGTTGCGGGCGGGGATGAAGAAGGGCGGCGACGGGAAGAGGCCGGCGATGGCGCTCGATGAGGAGGAGCGCGCGGTGCTGTTATTTCTGCAGCGGAAGCTGCCGACGACGGGCGAGCGGCTGGCGGCGTCGCTCGCGGCGGAGAAGAAGAAGCGGCGGCGGTGAGGCGGGTGGCGCGCGTCGAAAGCCGAAGGGCGATTGATTCCGCTGCTCACGCAGCGAGCCACACACACCGGCGCGCGGACGCGTTACAGCGTCGCGATGTTGTCCAATTGGTCGGCGACGCGGCTGACGATGCGGTGCGCGGCGAAGACCTGACCGTGTTCCTGCGCCTGAAGGTTGAAGCCCTCTTCCGGCAGGACGGGCGTGAAAGCCACGATACCTGCGGGTTCGACGGGGCGCTCGGCCACCGGTGTGTGAGCGATCGGCTGATCGGGAAAACGAATGATGTTCGCCGAAACGTTCATGAGCAGACGGAGGAGAGTGGCGAGGAGCGGGCGGGGGAGTCAAACCTTGCGGAGGCTTTACCGTTCAGGTGAACACCTCAAATGGCTGGCGTTGAGGAGGCGCCGGCGCGGTGCTGCGGCCTGGACATGCGCATCTGCCGCAGAGACGGGCGGGGCGAGCGACTTACACTCACAACGCGGCTTCGGTGGCGGGGTCGAAAAGGTGGGCGCGGTCGAGGTCGAAGGTCACTTTCACGCGCTGGTTGACTTCGTAACGATCGGTCGGCCGAACGCGGGCGATGAAGGAGGTCGCGCCGGTGTCCAGATACAGAAACGTCTCGGCGCCCATGGGTTCAGCGACGTCGACCTTTACGTCTGCGGTGCGGGAAGGATCGGGGTGGGAGAGGGAAAGGGCGTCGTGGACGTTTTCCGGGCGGATGCCGAAGACGACTGGCTGGTCGAGGCGCGGGGCGGCTTTGGTGGCGAGGGAGTCGTTCAACGCGATCGTGACGGGTGCGGCGGCGGGATTGGTTTCGACGAAGGTGAGGGTCGATCCGGCGCGCCGGATGGTGCCGGTGAAGAAGTTCATCGGAGGCGAACCGATGAAGCCGGCGACGAAGAGGTTGGCGGGGCGGTTGTAGAGGGTGAGCGGTTCGGCGACCTGCATGATGTGGCCGTCCTTCATCACGCAGATGCGGTCGCCCATCGTCATCGCTTCGACCTGGTCGTGGGTGACGTAGATCATCGTGGCGCCGAGGCGCGCGTGAAGTTTGGAGATCTCGGTGCGGGTGGAGACGCGCATTTTCGCATCGAGATTGGAGAGCGGTTCGTCGAAGAGAAAAACCTTGGGTTTGCGGACGATGGCGCGGCCGACGGCGACGCGCTGGCGCTGGCCGCCGGAGAGAGCCTTGGGGCGGCGGTGGAGGTAGGGTTCGAGGCCGAGCATGGCGGCCGCTTCCTGCACCCGCGCCTGGATTTCGGCCTTGGGGAATTTTCGCAGCTTCAGGCCGAACGCCATGTTCTCGTAAACCGTCATGTGCGGGTAGAGCGCGTAGTTTTGAAAGACCATGGCGATGTCGCGGTCTTTCGGCAGGACGTCGTTCACGATGCGTCCGTCGATCGAGATCGTGCCGCCGGAAATTTCCTCGAGCCCGGCGATCATGCGCAGCGTGGTGGATTTTCCGCAGCCGGAGGGGCCGACGAGGACCATGAATTCACGATCCTCGATGGCGAGGTTGATGCTTTTGACCGCGGTGACGCCCGGGCCGTTTTTTTCGGGATAGGTTTTGACGAGGTTTTCGATGAGAACTTGGGCCATGGTGACGGGGCGGGAGAAAGGGGACGTGGGGAGAAGGGAAGGTGAACCGCGGTGAGAAGGGTTTACCGCTGCGATGGCGTGGATGGCGGAGGGGTGTCGGCACCGAGTGGAGCCGTGCGCCAGTTGAAGGCAATCGACATCAGGCGGAAGACAAAGGTCAGTGCAATGGCCACGAGCCCGGCCTTGGTGCCCTGGACCTGCCACTGCACGGTGAGAAACACGAACGTCACGGCGCCGGCGAGCGCGGTGAGGACATAGAACTGGCCGGGTTTGAAGACGAGCGGCTCTTCTCGCGTGATGAGATCGCGCAGGAGACCGCCGCCCGCGGCGTTGATGACGCCCACGAGCAAGGCCGCGGGAACGGCGAGTCCGGCCTGGAGGGATTTCTGCACGCCGAACACCGCGTAGGCCCCGAGGCCGAGTGCGTCGATCACGGCGATGACGCGGCGGAAGCGGGTGATGTGGCGGGCGGACAGCGCTCCGAGCAAGGTCGCAACGGTGATGAACTGGATGTAGCGGGGATCGGTGAGCAGCGGGGTCGGCGTGGTGGAGTGGATGAAAACGCCATCGCGAATGAGGCCGCCGCCGATGGCGGTGGCGAGGGCGAGAAAGAAGACGCCGACGATGTCGTAGCCGCGTTTGATGCCGGCAAGGGCGCCGGTGAGGGCGAAGGCAAACGTCGCTCCCAAGTCGAACCAGAGCGGAAGTTGGAAAGTGACGGCGGGCATGAGCGAAACGGCGGCGGCGCGGCGGGCGGAAAAATCGAGGTCGGAAAAGCGTGGGGCGCGGGTCCCGAAGGTCCTGACGGGTGCGAACGCGAAAAACCGGTGGGCTGGGACGTGGCTCCTACTGGCTGCAGTCGAGCGTTCGGGGTGCGGAGGTGCTCACGGCGAACGCGCGGGTCAGTAGGCGAAGAACATTTCCTGGAGCAGGTTTGGGTCGCTGGTTCGGGTGAGGCCGAGTTGGAGGAGGACGCGGGCTTTCTGCGGATTGAGTTCGTCCGCGGCGATGAAGCCGAAGCGGTCGTCATCGATCTCGATATTGCGCTCGACGACGCCGCCGCCGGTGCGGGAGCTGCGGACAATGGCGACGCCGGCGCGCGCGGCTTCGGCGGCAGCGGCGAGCGCATGGGCGTGAAGATTTCCGTCGCCCACGCCGGCGATGACGATGCCGGCCGCACCGGTGTGGACGGCGGCGTCGATCAGTTCGCGGCCCATGCCGGCGTGGGCATAGACGATGTCGACGCGTGGCAGAGCCACGAGCACCGCGCTGGAGAAGACGCTGTGAGCGGTGTGACGGCGGACCGGGGGGGCGTAGAGGTGCAGCCGGCCGGCGTTGACGAGGCCGGCGAGTCCGCGGT
Source organism: Verrucomicrobiota bacterium (assembly GCA_023430825.1). GTDB lineage: Bacteria > Verrucomicrobiota > Verrucomicrobiia > Opitutales > Opitutaceae > Opitutus. The sequence goes on from JAEYYL010000102.1 coordinate 10,197, forward strand.
GCGACGCGCGAAACGTGCCGACCTGCGTGGTGTTGGTCTTGGCGACCTCGCGGGCAAAGTGGATCTCGTCGTTGGCTACCACCAGGACGCCGCGTCCGCGGGATTCGGGATGGGCCGCGACCGCGACGGCGTTGTAGAGGTTCATGGGACCGTCCGCACTGATGGCGGTCGCCGGTCGCATGGCGCCGACGAGCACGACGGTTTTCTCGGAGCGCACGACGAGGTTCAGAAAGAAGGCGGTTTCCTCCATCGTGTCCGTGCCGTGCGTGATGACGACGCCGGCGATCGCGGGATCGTCGACCGCGGCCTGGGTGCGCGCGGCGAGGATCAGCCAAGTCGCGTCATCCATGTCCTGGCTGCCGACCGCGGCGACCGGTTCGACCTCCACCTGCGCGAGCGTCTCGAGTTGGGGGACGGCGGCGATCAGCGCCTCGATGGACAATGCGGCCGCATGGTAGCCGCGACCGCCGCCGGCGACCTGCGCGCCCGCGATGGTGCCGCCTGTGGCCAAAAAACGGATACGCGGATGCGGAGAAGCGGGCGCAATCGGCGGCACAGCCATGCCGCCACGCTGCCGCGCTCGGCCCGCAAAGAAAATCCCTAACCGCGCGCCTGCGGGCGCCGGCGCATCGCCAACGCAATTTCATTTCAACTCGTCCCGGCCTGTTGACGTATCGCGTGAAAGGCCGGTGACCCGGGGCGGGCGCGAGTCTCGACTCGACAGCCGGGCGGAAGGGAGTTTGGTAGAGGTGTCACATGAGCCTCCGCTCGATTATCATCGCCGCGATTATGATGCGCCCCTTCTCAGGGCGGCGGCGTGTGGCTGTGTAGTTCAAACGACAATACACCTAACGATCTTCCGAAGCCCTGAGCATTCCGCTCAGGGCTTTTTTATTTTCCCATGAAAACGCCCTCTCTCACTCTCGACGATGTTCAGGCCGCGCGCCAACGGCTGGCGGGCGGCTTGCGGCTGACGCCCTGCCATGCGGCGCCGGGCATCGCTTTGGTTGCGGGCGCGCCGGTGTGGTTGAAGCGCGAGGATCTGCAGCGCACGGGAGCGTTCAAGGAGCGCGGGGCGCGGAATGCGTTGCTGAGCTTGTCGCCGGCGGAACGGACCCGCGGGGTCGTGGCCGCGTCGGCCGGGAATCACGCGTTGGGGCTCGCGTTTCATGGCGGCACGCTGGGCGTGAAGGTGACCGTTGTGATGCCGGTCAACGCGCCCGAGGTGAAGATCGCGCGGTGTCGCGGGCTCGGCGCGGAAGTCGTGTTGCGCGGGGAGAATTTCGATGAGGCGGAGCGGTTCGCGCGGGAGCTCGCGGCGCGGGCCGGCGCGAGCTACGTGCATCCGTTCGACGATCGGCGGGTGATCGCGGGTCAGGGCACGCTGGCGCTGGAGGTGCTGGAGCAGACGCCGCAACTCGGGACGATCGTGGTGCCGGTGGGCGGCGGCGGATTGCTGGCGGGCATCGCGACGGTGGTGAAGGTGTTGCGGCCCGATGTGCGGGTGGTGGCGGTGGAGCCGGCGAATGCGGCGGGATTTCTCGCGGCGTGTTTGCGCGGTGCGCCGGGGCGGGCGGCGTTGTTGCCCACGCTGGCGGACGGGCTGGCCGTGGAGCGCGTGGGCGAAACGACGTTCGCGCTCGCGGCGCCGCTGGTGGACGATGTCGTGACGGTGACGGAGGCGGAGATCGCGGATGCGGTGGGACTGCTCGCGCGGGCGAGCGGCATCGTGGCGGAAGGTGCGGGCGCGGCCGGGCTCGCGGCGGTGTTGAGCGGCAAGCTCGGCGGCGACCGCGGTCGTGCCGTGGTGGTGCCGATCACGGGGCGCAACGTCGATGCGCGCGTGCATGCGCAGATGGTCGCGCGACGCGCGCAGCCGGAGTCGCACGCGCTCCCGCATGCGGCGTAAGGCCGCCGGGGTGCCGACATTTGTCATCTATTATATGACAAACGCGCTCGGCGAGGTGTGTCGCTGAACGGGGGGCGAAGCGGCGTCTTGCGCGATGGGGAGTGCCGGGTTCTGCTCGGCGGCGATGCACGCTGCTCCGCTGACGCTTCTGGTTCTCGCCGCCGGGATGGGTTCGCGCTACGGCGGGCTCAAGCAGATCGATCCAGTGGGGCCGTCGGGAGAAACGGTGCTGGATTACGCGGTGTTCGATGCGTTGCGCGCGGGGTTTGGGCGCGTGGTGTTCGTGATCCGGCGGGAGTTCGAAGCGGTGTTTCGCGATCAGGTCGGCGCGAAGTATGCGGGGCGGGCAGAGATCGATTACGTGTTTCAGTCGATCGATGCGCTGCCGGACGGCTTCGCGGTGCCGGCGGGGCGGGAGAAGCCGTGGGGCACGGGGCATGCGGTGTGGTGTGCGCGCGCAGCGGTGCGCGGCGGATTTGCAGTGATCAATGCGGACGATTTCTACGGTGCGGATTCGTTCCGGCAACTGGCGGAGTTCCTGAGCGCGGCGCGGGAAGCTAGCGCACCGGCGGAGTGGGCGATGGTGGGTTTTCGCCTGGCGAACACGTTGTCGGAGCACGGAGCGGTGTCGCGGGGAATTTGCGCGGCGGCGGAGGACGGGCGGCTCCGCGGGATCACGGAAACCACGGGCATTCTCGCGAGCGAGGTGGGCTACGGGCGGGCGTTTTCCGGGGACGAAATCGTTTCGATGAATTGCTGGGGATTTACTCCGGCGTTGTTCGCGGGGCTCGATGCGCAGTGGCGCGCGTTTCTGGCCGGGCGCGGGAACGATCCGAAGGCGGAGTTCTATTTGCCCGCGGCGGTGTCGGAATTGATCGCGCGAAAGGAGGCGGCGGTGCGGGTGCTGCCGACGGAAAGCGCGTGGTTCGGGGTGACGTATCGTGAGGACAAGCCGCGGGTCGTCGCGGCGATCGCGGAGCTGGTTCGCCGCGGCCGGTATCCGGCTAAACTGTTCTGAGATGGGCGGAAATTCCGGGACGCGCGGGAGCGCGGGTGTTGCGAACAAGATGTCGGCAAAAACCCTTTGCCAACCGGCGGTGCGGCGCTGACGGTTCGCGCATGGCGGACGCATGCAAGATCCCTTCACCGGTCAACCCACCCGCATCCGCGGGCGCCACCTCCCGGACGCGGAAGGATGCGCCGCTCTTCAACACGATCACGAGCGAAGACTGGAAGCGCTCGCTCGCCTCGGCGCGGCGGCAGCCGAATGCGGTCTCCGCGCAGATTCGGACCGCGATCTCGTCCTCCTTGCCGAAGACGAAGTAAGCCTGCTGGAAGGCGCCGGCGGCGAGTGGGCGGTGCTGGGGGATGCGATCCGCGCGTGGCGCAGGCTGCTGCCGTTGCAGGGGCTGGAGGCGTTCGGTTTTCCGGGGGCGGCGGAGAATCCGCTCGAGGAGCCGAATCCGCGGCTGCGCCGGATCGGAGGCGGCGTGGAGGCGTGGGCGTTTGCGGCGGAGGAGGATGGCTCGGTGTATAAATTCTACCGGCCGCGGGAGGAGAAGACGATCGGCAGCGTGTTCGGCTTCGCGTCGGGCGACGAGGCGGCGCTGCTGGCGGAGGCGGGGCTGGGCGACTATCGCGGGCTACTCGAGAAACTGCTCCTGATTCATGCGCTCGGCGGTGTTGCGACCGAAGTCATGGCCGTGACGCCCGAAGGCGTGCTCGTGGCGAAGCAGACGTTGGGGGAGCCGCTGCCGCAGGGAGACGACATGTCGGCGTCGCTGCCGGCGGGGCTGATCGAGATTCCCTCGCGCTTTCTGCGGGCGAACCGCGATCATCCGCGGCTGTGGTTCCAAGGCGGGCGGGCGTGGCTGGTGGGGGATTTGCATGCGCGGAACTTCGTGCGGTGCGGGGACGGCGCGCTGCGCGTGATCGACCTGGTGGCGGCGCCGTGGCCGGCGGAGGCGGCGGCGCGGTATCCGTTGATTGGAGACTGGCTCGCGCGGGTGCGGGAAGATCCCGGCGCAGGACTGCTGCGGGCGTCGGCGGACGAGGAGCTGTAGGCGACGGACGAAAAAAAAGGCCCGCCGGAAGGGCGGGCCGGGCGAGGCGCGATGTATCAGCTTTTCTGTGACGCGAGATACGCGAGGACGTTGGCGGCCTGCTGATCGGTGGCGCCCTGGTCCTTGTAAACGATTTTTCCGTCCTTGATCAGGTAGGCTTCGCGCTTCGCCATGCCGGAGCCGTCCTGGCCGAAGGCCTTCATCACGGCGCGATCGGTATCGGCGAGCAGGGGGAAGGGGAAGTGGTTGAACTCCTTGAACTCCTTCTGCTTTTCGACGGAGTCGACGCTGACGCCGACGACGGCGACGTCGTGCTGCGCGAGGTCGGCGGCGGCGTCGCGCAGCGAGCAGCCCTGCTTGGTGCAACCGCCGGTGAGCGCCTTCGGGTAGAACCAGACCAGGGTGTAGTTGTGTTTCTTATACAGCGCGCCGAGGTCGAGCGATTCGCCCGAGTCGGTGGTGGCGGTGACGGCGGGGGCGGCGGCGCCGACCTTGAGCGAGTCGGCGCGGACGAAGACGGAGAGGAGGGTGGAGAGCAGCACGAGGGCGGTGAGTTGAACGAAGCGGGTTTTCATGGGCGGCGATATCGTCCGCATGGATACACTTTTTAGCAAGAGGGCACCCTGTCATGCGCCGGGGAAAGTTCCCGCGAAATTGCGCCCGAAAGAAAATTTCGGATGAGGAACTTTCATGGAAGTCGCGGTCATATTCACCCCGCGCATCCGGGCGCAGGTCCGGGAGCGCGGGACCAAACCAGACTACTACTACATGAAACCGATTACATCGTTCAAAACTTTCATTCAGGCCGCGACGCTGTCGCTCGGCCTCGGCGCCACGGCGTTCGCGCAGAACGCGAACGTCGCCGTGCCGAATCCCGCGGACGAGGCGCCGGTCGGCGGCCTGCTCGGCTCGCGCTACACGCTGGTGGAGTATAACTACGTCGATCTCGACGGCTGGGGACCGAGCAACGCGAAAGGCTATGGCCTCTCGCTGAATCAACCGCTCCGGCCGAACGTGGATGTTTTTGCCAGCTACGACTGGGCGCAGGCGAAGTTCGCCGGCGTGAAGGCCCGCGTGCACGACGCCGAGGTGGGGGCCACGATTTACTCCGGCCTGGAATGGGGCAAGCCGTTCGCGACGGCCGCCGTGGGCTGGCAGTGGCAGAAGGTGTCCGGTCTCGGCGGTTTCGACGACGATTCGCTCACGTTCAAGGTGGGCGTCGGCAGCGAGTTCCAGGTGACGCCGGCGATCGTGGTGACGCCGTTCGTGAACTTCGTGCGGGCGACGGGTTTCAACGCCAACGAGTTCGAGTTCGGCGCGAAGGCCACGTATCGCCTGAACAGCGAATGGAGCGTAACGGCCCGTGCGCAATACGAGGCGGTCGAGCACAGCGACAACTCAACGGAGTATTCGCTGGGCCTGAGCTACCACTTCTAAAATCGCTCGCGGTGCCGCGCTGGCGGCCGTCGCGAGTGGATCGGGTCCGAGCCGCGGTGCGGAAAGCGCCGCGGCTTTCCCGTGGGTATCAGTGGCGCTGCAGCAATCGCGCCACGAACGCGGAAGCGAGCTGCGTCATCACCACGGAAAAGGTGAACAGATACAGCCCGAGGCCGATGTGAAGCTCGGCGACGGCGGCGGATTTCATCGCGACGATGAGTATCGCTACGACGAATACATCGAGCATCGACCATTTCCCCAGATGTTCGACCCACCCGTGCAGGCGGCGCACGCGCGTGAGGTTGTGCTCGCGTTCTGCCCAGATGACGGCGAGCAGCCCGAGTTTGACGCAGGGAAACACGAGGGTGAAGAGGGTGAGGACGACGAAGAGAAAATATTCCCCCTCGCGCAGCAGGGTGTAGATGCCGCCGACGACGGAAATGGCGTCATCGAACAACCAGAACTTGGTGACGTGGAAGAAGGGGAAGAAGACGCCGGCGACAAACAGGAGGAAGGCGGCGGCGAGGAGCCAGGGCACGCTGCGCTGAGGGAACGAGGCCGGCGCCGGGGCGAGGGAGGACATGAGCCAGCGGTGGCACGCCGGGCGAGCGTCCGCAAAAGGAAAAACGGGGGGACAAGGGACGTCGCGAGCGAGGCGGGTCGAACGATCCACCCCCGTTTCCGCGGGACATCCTAGCCTCCGTTGGTTTCGCTGCCGAGCACCGGCAGCACGATTCCGGTGATGTAGGACGAAGTTCGCTTCGGCTTTTTCTTCAGGGGCGGAGCGTGGTCGCACACCACGTGCGATCCACGGCCCCCCGGTAGCGAGGCGGCCAATGCAGTTCCGCCGCAGGACGCGGGCGTGTCCCCTTCCCGTTATCGGGGGCGTTCCGCTGCCGGACGGCAGGTGACAACGCACGGAAAATGGTCGGGGCGATAGGATTCGAACCTACGACCTCCTGGTCCCAAACCAGGCGCTCTACCAGGCTAAGCTACACCCCGAACGACGAGGCATCGGACGGCGTCATGCGCAGCGTGTCAATGGCGCCGAGTATGCCACGGAGAAACGGCCATAAAGCTTGCGGTTAACGCAAGCAAATGTCCATGGTTTGGCCGAACTGAAGACATCAAATAGCAATAACGCCATGCCACGCTTCGCCTTCGCCCTCGTGTTGTTTGCCGCGCCGCTGCTGCTGTCCGCTCAAACGTTTACCTACACCTTCAGCGATGTGACGACCGGGAGCGGCCTCAGTTCGCCGGGAGGAGAGATGGCGGAGCTGAGTTTCTCGAGCTTCACCGCCGCCGGACTCTCCGACAATTCGAACGCTGCCGGCGTATTCGCCTTCAGAGACTGGGACACGGGCGCGAGTAACGGGAGCGATGCGTTCAGCGGCAGCTTGAATACCGCGAAGTATTACGAGTTCACGGTCACCCCCGGCGATGGTTTCAGTTACACGCTCACGACACTGGCGTTTTCGGCGGGACGGACGTCGACCGGGCCGCGTCAGTTTGTGGTCCGCGCGAGTCACGACGGCTTCTCGGCCAACCTGCCTGGCACGGCGACTGCACCCGTGGCTCTCTCTTCTGATGTCTTTCAGTTCACCGACAACGGCAGCACAAACCTGATCAGCGGCCAGTCGGTAACTTTGGGTGGCGACGCTTTCTCCGATCTCACGATGCCCACCACGTTTCGCTTTTACGCGCTCGACAGCGAAAGCACGGTGGGAGCCTTCCGCTTGGACAACGTTTCGATCTATGCGACGACCGCGGCGACGGCGGTGCCGGAGCCGTCTTCCTACGCGGCGGCCTGCGGTGTGATCGCATTGGGCGCCACCGTGTGGGTTCGACGCCGCCGCAAGTGCGCGGATTCTCTATCGCGTTAACCCCGAATCGGGGCGGCGATAACTTATCGGCCCGGCAGCGTGATCGCTGGCGCTCCGTCGTTTGCGGCCGGTGCGGCGGGCTGCGCAGCGGGGGAAGAGGCGCGAAGCTGCAACGCGCGCTGGGTCCACGAACTCGCTGGATCGATCTGCATCAGCAAGTCGGAAAAAGTCTGCACATCCGCAGCGTTGTTTTGCGAGGCGGCGAGGCTCGTGAGATGATAGGCGGCTTCGGCGCGGTAGGCGGCGATCTCGTTGGCATCCTGCGCGAGCGCTTTCAGCGCGGTTGCGCCTTCGGCCTCGCGGCCGCCCTGCAATTTCGCCATGGCCAGGCCGAGTCGCGCGCGCGTGGCGAGCGGGCCGGCTGGCAGAACCGCGATGGCCTGCTCATACGGTGTAATCGCTTCCGCGAAACGGCGGCCCGCATACGCCTCGTCGGCGGTGCGCAGGTGGGCGACGCCGGCGAGGGTGTGCTCGGGGTGAGCGGCGATGAATGACTTCAACTGGGCGGGCGTCGTCGCCGCTGCGTAAGCCTGGGCGATGTCGCGCTCCCGTTTCTCGGCGAGATGTTCCCAGACTCCGTTGACCAGGATGGCGGCGAAAATCAGCCCGACGAACACATAGATCGCCTTGCTGTTTTTCTCCCAGAAAATGCGGGCACGATCCTCGAAACTCAGGAGGGAAACCACGTTCGCGTCGGCGGACTTGGGGGCCTGTGGGTCGCCGGCGGGCGTCGGGGAGGAAGGAGCGGTGGGGGTCGACATGGCGAAGGTTTTCGAGTTCGTGAACCGGCGACCGAAACAGATCGGTCCGTGCGCGTAAAGGCGGTAGTTTCGGTGGCGCCGCGTTGCAGGCGCGGCGGGACGTGCCGCGGTCCGGCGGGCGTGGCGTGCCGGTCCGTCAGCTCCGGTAGTCGGCGTTTTCGCTGACGTATTCGTGCGTGAGATCGCCGCCGAAGACGGTGGCAGCATGCGGGCCGCTGCCGAGGTCGACCTCGATTTCGACGCAGCGTTCGTGAGGCGGGTAGTCCACCGCGGGAGCATAAACGCCATCCTTCGGCGCGGCGCTGGCGTAGAGTTCGGCGTCTTTCAGGTGGGCGACGAGGGCGGCCTCCTTCTCGGGATTCAGTTGGAATACGCCGCTGGCAAAAATCTCGATGCCGCCGAGGCGGAGGCGGAGTTTTGAAAGGTCGGTCTCGGGGGCGAAGGCGCCGACGTGCTTGCCGATGGCTTGCACGAGTCGGCCGACGTTCGGGTCGTTGCCGGCGACGGCGCATTTGAAGAGCGGGGCGTTGACGATCACCTTGCCGAGCGAACGTGCGAGGTGGTTGGTGGTGGCGTTTTTGACGGCGACGCGGATGACGTGGCGCACGCCTTCGCCGTTGCGCACGACGTCTTCGGCGAGATCGCGGCAGACGAGCGCGAGCGCGGCTTCGAATGCCGCGAGGTCGACGCCGTGCACCTTCGAGGATGACACGATCGCCACGGTGTCCGACGTGCTCGTGTCGCTGTCGATGCTGATGGCGTTGAAGCTCGGTTCGACGGCGCGGACAAGCATGGCACGGAGTTCGGCGCGCGGGATCGCGATGTCGGTGAGGATATAAACGAGCATCGTCGCGAGGTTCGGCTCGATCATGCCGGCGCCTTTCGCGATGCCGACGATGCTGCCGGGGCCGACGGATGCGCGGCGCACTTTGGGGTAGAGATCGGTCGTCACGATGCCTTCGGCGGCGGGCAGGATCGAGCCGGGGGCGAGCGCGTCGACCGCTTGCGGCAGCGCGGCGATCATGGCGTCGGCGGGGAGCGACCAGCCGATGACGCCGGTGGAGCTGGGCAGGACTTGGTTGCCGGAGAGGCCGAGGCGGCGGGCGGTGGCGAGGCAGATTTTTTCCGCGGTTTCGACGCCGCCGGGGGCGCAGACGTTGGAGATTTTGTTGTTTACGACGATCGCGCCGAGCGTCTCCTCGCGCAGGCGCTGGCGGCCGACGAGGATGGGTGCGCCGGGAAAAGCGTTGCGGGTGAACACGGCGCCGAAGTCGCGCGTGGGTTGATCGAGGGCGATCAACGTGAGCGTCATCTTCGCGGGTTTCGGCGCTTCGCGCGGGGTGAATTCGAAGCGCGTGGTGCCGACGCGGAAGCCGGCGGGCAGGGCGGCCTGCGTGGCGAGCCAGGCGCGGTGCGCGTTGCGGGAAGTGAAAGTCAGATTCGTGCTGGGCACGGGCAACAAGTGGGTCCGCGTGGGCGCGGAGTGAAGTCGAATTTGTGCGCGGGCCGCGCGCGAAGCGTTCGACTGGTGGGAGAAAGCGGGGGCGCGCCGGCCGTGCTTTTCCCGACATTCGAGTTGCGCCAAGAATTTGGTGGAAATGCGCGCGGCGGCTGCCTAATGCCTTGGCTTACTTCGCACACTCAATTGAACCCATACCGTCCCCACCACCAACGCGCGGCTGCGAGCCGCGGGTTTTGATCACAGATGAATGTTGTTGAAGTAACGGCGAAGGCGAAGGTGCTGCTCGAGGCGCTTCCCTACATCCAGGATTTTCGCGGCTCCACGTTCGTCGTAAAATACGGCGGGAGCTTCATGGACGATCCCGATCCGGTCGCGCGTGCGCGGGTGGCCTACGACATCGCGTTTTTCGCGGCGGTGGGCATCAACGTCGTCGTGGTGCACGGCGGCGGGAAGGCGATCACGCGCGCGATGGAGACCTCTGGCCTGAAGGCGAACTTCGTCAACGGTCTGCGCGTCACCGACGAGGCGACGATCGCGGTGGTGAAGAAGACGCTCGACGAAGTGGTGAACCGCGACGTGTGCGAGGCGATCATCGGCGCGAAGGCGAAGCCGAAAGGGCTGCCGGGCGACACGGTGCTCGTCTGCCAGAAGCTCACGGTCGACGACAGCGGCCAGACGGTCGATCTCGGTTACGTGGGCGATGTCACGGAGGTGAAGGTGAAGCTCATCAAGAAGGAGATCGCGGAAGGTTTCGTGCCGGTGATCTCGCCGGTGGCGGAAGGTTATGACGGCAAGCCCTACAACGTGAACGCGGATCTGGTCGCGGGCCGGGTGGCGAGTGCGTTGCGGGCGCGGCGGCTGGTTTACATGAGCGATGTGCCGGGGTTGCTGGCGAATCCGGCCGATCCCGAGTCGCTCATCTCGACGCTGAAGATCAGCCAGGTGGACGAGCTGAAGAAAGCCGGCGTGATCGACAAGGGCATGCGGCCCAAGGTGCAGAGCGCGATCCGGGCGTTGCAGGAAGGCGTGCAGCGCGTGCATTTCATCGATGGCCGGCTGCCGCACTCGCTGCTGCTGGAGATTTTCACCGACAAAGGCATCGGCACTGAAATTGTGCAGTAAGCTTCGCCGCGCTGCTGCGATCTTCGGCTGAACCTTTCGGTTTCGCTTTCGCGCGAAGGCGGGAGAAAGAGAAGGCGCAAAGGAAAGAGAAAGAATCAAACTGCCATGACCGCTCCCTCCATCGTTCGCACCAGCACGGCCGAGCTCTACGACGCGCATGTATTGAAAAACTACGCACGCGCGCCGCTGACGTTGGTGCGCGGCCGTGGCACGCAGGTGTGGGACGACGCGGGCAACGCGTATCTGGATTTCACGTCGGGCATCGCGGTGAGCGCGCTGGGGCATTGTCATCCGCAGTGGGTGGCGGCGGTGCAGCGGCAGGCCGGCGAGCTGATTCATGTCAGCAATCTTTTCCGGAATCCGAACCAGGGAGAACTCGCGCGGCGGCTGGTGAAGTTCGCCGGGCCGGGCCGCGTGTTTTTCTGCAACAGCGGCGCGGAGGCGAACGAGGCGCTGCTGAAACTCGCGCGGCTGCACGGGATGCAGAAAACCGGCGAGGAAGGAAAGTGCTACAAGGTGATCTGCGCGAAGAGTGCGTTTCACGGCCGGACGTTCGGCGGGATGAGCGCGACGCCGCAGGAGAAAATTCAGAAAGGGTTTCGGCCGCTGGTGCCGGGATTCGCGTTCGGCGAGCTCAACAACCTGCAGAGCTTCGTCGATCTGGTCGACGACCAGACGGCGGCGATTTTTATCGAGACGATCCAGGGCGAGGGCGGCATCAATGCGTGCACGCCGGAGTTTCTGCGCGGGATTCGCGAGTTGTGCACGCAGCGCGGTCTGTTGCTGATGCTCGATGAAGTGCAGTGCGGCGTGGGCCGCACGGGGCGGTTCTTCGCGTTCGAGCATGCGGGTGTGATGCCGGATGCGATCGGCATGGCGAAGGGACTGGGCGGGGGTTTTCCGATCGGGGCGATGTGGGTGCGCGATCGCTACGCGGACCTGTTTCAACCGGGTAATCACGGCACGACGTTTGGCGGCACGCCGCTGGCGTGCGCGGCGGCGCTGGCGGTGCTCGATGTGATCGAGCGCGACGGGCTGCTCAATCAGGTGCAGAAAGTCAGTGGGCCGTGGATCGCGGAGCTGCAGCAACTGGCGAAGGATTTTCCGGCGCAGGTGCTCGCGGTGCGCGGGCAGGGCTATCTCGTCGGTCTGCAAATGGCGAACGACCCGGCGCCGTATCTCGCGGCGCTGCGCGAGCGCGGGCTGCTCGCGCCGAGCGCGGGCGGCAATGTGATTCGGCTGCTGCCGCCGTTGAATGTGACCAGCGAAGATCTGGCGAAATCGGTGGAGATTCTGAGCGCGGTTTTGCAGGCAAAAGCGTGAGTCGAGAGCCATTTTTCACTCGTGCGCGGCGAGTGAGAGCCCTTAGATCGACCGCTTCCGATGAAGCATTTCCTCAAAGAAACCGACGTTGCAGCCCATGAACTGCCGGGTTTGTTTGCGCTCGCGCGAAGTTTGAAGGCGGGGCGGGGGAAAAACGATCAGCCGAAACCGCTCGCGGGGCAGACTTGGGCGATGATTTTCTCGAAGTCGTCGACGCGCACGCGGGTGTCGTTCGAGGTTGGTATTCACGAGCTCGGCGGGAATCCGCTTTTTCTCAACCGCAACGACATCCAGCTCGGACGCGGCGAATCGATTGAGGACACGGCGCAGGTGCTGTCGCGTTTCGTGCACGGCTTGATCGTGCGGACGTTCGATCACAGCGACGTCGAGCGGCTGGCGGCGGCGGGGAGCAAGCCGGTGATCAACGCGCTGACGGATTTTCTGCATCCCTGCCAGATTTTCACCGATGCGTTCACGGCGGCGGAGCGGTGGGCGCAGGGCGACGATCTGGTCGGCTCGCTGCGCGGGCGGAAGATCGCGTTTCTCGGCGACACTGCGTGCAACATGGCTCACTCGTGGATCCTCGGCGCGAATCTGTTCGGCATGAAGATCGCGCTCGCCGGCCCGAAGGAGTTCGCGCCGACGAAGGAATTCGATGCGTTCCTCGCGAAGGAAGGCTACGCCGGCGGTTACGAATTCACCACCGATCCGATGCAGGCCGTGCGCGATGCCGACATCGTTTACACGGACGTTTGGGTGAGCATGGGCAAGGAGGAGGAGACCGCGGCGCGCATCAAACAGATGCGGCCGTATGCGGTGACGGCCGAGGTGTTCGCTGGTGCGAAGCCTGATGCGCTCTTCATGCACTGTCTGCCGGCGCATCCCGGCGAAGAGGTTGACCAGGCGGTGCTCGATAATCCGCGCTCGATTGTCTTCGACGAGGCGGAGAATCGGCTGCACATGCAGAAGGCGATTCTCGCGACGCTGGCCGGGCGCGCGAGGGCCTGAAATTTTTTAACCACGGATGAACACAGATGCACACGGATTCTGCCTCGTGATCGGTGTTCATCCGTGTTGATCCGTGGTTTCGTTTCTCTTTCTCCCATGAAAATTGTCCTCGCATACTCGGGCGGCCTCGACACGTCCGTCATCGTCAAGTGGCTCAAGGAAACTTACGACGCCGAGATCGTCACCTTCGCGGCCGACGTCGGGCAGGAAGAGGAACACAAGGGCCTCGACAAAAAAGCGAAGAAGACGGGCGCTTCGAAACACTACACGCTCGATCTCGTCGAGGAGTTCGCGCGCGACTTCATCTATCCGATGATTCGCGCGAATGCGATTTACGAGGGGCAGTATTACCTCGGCACCTCGATCGCGCGTCCGCTGATCGCGAAGGCGCAGGTCGACATCGCGAAGAAGGAGAAGGCCGACACGGTCGCGCACGGCGCCACGGGCAAGGGCAACGACCAGTGCCGTTTCGAGCTGACCTACATGGCGCTCGCGCCGCATCTGCAGATCATCGCGCCGTGGAAGATGGAGGAGTATCGCGCGCAGTTTCCCGGTCGCGCGGAGATGATTGCGTATTGCGAGCAGCACAAGATCCCGGTCGAGGCGTCGCTGAAGAAGCCGTATTCGATGGATCGCAACCTCCTCCACATTTCCTATGAGGCGGGAATTCTCGAAGACCCGTGGTTCGATCCGACGACCGAGGCGAACAAGGCGATGTTCAAGCTCTCCGTTTCGCCGGAGGATGCGCCGAACAAGCCAGAATACGTCGAGATCGATTTCGTGCAGGGCAACGCTGTCGCGGTGAACGGCAAGAAGCTGACGCCCGGCGGCGTGCTGAAAACGCTCAACAAGCTCGGCGGCAAGCACGGCATCGGCCGCGTGGATCTGGTCGAGAATCGTTTCGTCGGCATGAAGTCGCGCGGCGTCTATGAGACGCCGGGCGGCACGATCCTGATGCAGGCGCATCGGCAGATGGAGTCGCTTACGATGGACCGCGAGGTGTTGCACCTGCGCGATGGCTTCATCCCGAAATACGCGGAGCTGGTTTACAACGGCTTCTGGTTCGCGCCGGAGCGCGAGATGCTGCAGGCGATGGTCGACGAGAGCCAGCGCTTCGTGACCGGCACGGTTCGCTTGAAGCTCTACAAGGGCAACATCATCACCTGCGGCCGGAAGTCGAAGTATTCACTTTACGACGACAAGATCGCTTCGATGGAGGGGGTGAAGAGCTGGTATAACCAGAGCGACGCGACAGGCTTCATCCGGCTCAACGGCCTGCGGCTCCGCGCGCGCAATCTCGCGCAGGGCGGCCCGAAGGTCTGAGCCCGGACTCGCGTAGAGGCGGTGGTCGAGCCCGACGTCATCGTCGGGCTGTTTTGAGAGCGAAAAGACCATCAACCCGACGAGGACTCGGGTTCCACCGTTTGATGGGCAACGCAGGGAAGGACGCCCGCCGCAGAGCGGGCGTTCGGCGCCGCTGGTCGCGGCGTTTCGGCCGCTCGTCGCAAAGGGCTCGCGCTCCATCGCAGAAGATCGTCCGTTTGCGCGAATGCTGATGCGCCGCTCCATCGCGATTTCCTGTGCGCTGGGTTTGCTCCTGTTGAGCGGGGCGGCGGTGTCGAGAGAGCCGGTGGCGTCCGCTTTCCCGCCGCCCGAGGCGCGGCAGTTCGATTTCTGGCTCGGCGAATGGGAAGTCACCTCGTCCGACGGGCGCCGACAGGGCACGAGCCGGGTCGAGTCGGTGGCGCGAGGCTACGGGGTTCTGGAGCACTGGCGCGGCGACCGCGCGGAAGGGCGCTCGGCGGGGGCGAGTTTGAACGCCTGGAATCCGGACCGAAAGCGCTGGCAGCAATTCCGGATCGGCGGGGACGGTTGCGTGCTTGAGCTCGGTGGCGGGCTGGACGCGAACGGGCGAATGGTGCTGGAGGGCGAGCAGACGGACGGCGCTGGGCGGCTGCTAAACCGGATCAGTTGGACGCCTCACGCGGATGGAACGGTGCGCCAGGTGTGGGAGCAGTCGTTCGATGACGGACAGACGTGGCGGCCGGTGTTCGATGGCCGTTATGCGCGACTGGAGCCGATGGGCGGCGGCGGGGGTGGCAGCGGACGGGCGCGCGCGATGGACTACATGTTTTTGTGAGCGGGCTGGCGGTGGCGCGTGCGAGCGGCCGCGTGGTGGTTGGCTCGGAGCGAGGCAGGCCCACAGCAGGGCGGGTCGGAGACGCCGCCCTACTGGCGGACTAGAACAGCGAATTCGCGACGATGCCGACGGCGGTGATCGGGCCGGAGTCGCTCATGCCGTCGAGCGCGCGGTCCGCTTTCTTCAATGTCGATTGCGCGCTTTGGAAGAGCTGGTCGTCGTTGATCAGCTTGCCGAGCGTGCCTTCGCCCTTCGCGATCTTGTCGGAGACGGCGCGGAAGTTGGCGACGGTGGCCTTGATGTTGTCGCCCGTCGTGTCGTCGTAGATGAGTGCGCCGAGCGTGCCCTGGCCGCTTTTCACCTGGTCGACGATGCCTTGCGCGTTGGCCATGAAATCCTTCGCGCCGGCGGCAGCGCTCTTGATGTCGGCGACGGTCGTCATGAGTTCGTCGTAGAGCGCGGGATCGTTCACGAGTCGGCCGATGGTGCCTTGGCCCTGGTTCACCTTGGTGGTGATGTCCTGTAGATTCTGCATCGTGACGCCGACGCGCTCCTGGTTTTCGGAGACGAGCTGGTCGAGTTTTTGGAAGAGGCCGGGCTTGTCGCTGTTGCCGCCCATGGCGTCGCCGAACGCGCCGAGCGCGCCTTCGAGTTTCTGCCCGAGGCTGCCGATGTCGGCCATGATGCTGTTGAGATCGGCGGTGACCTTGGTCTTGATTTCCTCGCCGGGCTGGAGGGCGGGCGCGCCGGGCGTGCCGAGATCGACGGCGATGTAATTGGTGCCGATCAGGCCGGCCATGGAAATGGTGGCGGTGGCGTCGTTGGGGATCTGGGCGCCGGCGTTGATGCGCAGGATCGCTTCGGCGCGGCGTTTCTCGGCGTTGAGCTGCGTGCGTTCGACGACGCCGATTTTCACGCCGGCCATGCGCACTTCGTCGCCGTTCTTGAGTTCCTTGAGGCTGTTGAAGCCGGCGACGATGGTGTAGCCGTCTTCGCGGAAGAGTTTGCCGCCGCTGAGCGTTTCGAACGTCACCCACGTCAGCGCGAGGCCGAGCAGAAAGAAAAGCCCGACGCGGGCGGTTTGCTGTGCGTTGTTCATGGTTCAGGTCTCCAGTTGCTTAAAACGGGGGTTCTTCAAATCGATCTTGGGATTCAGGAAATCGGCGATGCGCGGGTCGCTGGGGTTTTGCAGTTCGGCGGGAGGGCTGAGGTGAATCAGTTCGCCGCCCATGAGGATGCCGACGCGGTCGGCGATGTTGAGCGCGAGGTCGCGATCGTGGGAAACGACGATCGACGTGACGTGATATTCCTCGCGGAGGGTGGCGATGATCTCGCTGATGGTGGCGCCCATCATCGGATCGAGTTCGCTGGTCGGCTCGTCGTAGAGCATGAGCTGCGGCTCCATCACGAGCGCGCGGGCGATGGCGACGCGCTTCTTCATCCCGCCGGAAAGTTCGGAGGGGAATTTCTGCGCGGCGTTTTCCAGCGAGAGAATCTGGAGTGCGCGCATGACCTTCTCGCGGATGCCGCGTTCGTCGGCGATGCGGTGTTCGCGGAGGTAGAGCGCGAGGTTGTCGTAAACGCTGAGGGAGTTGAAGAGCGCGCCGGCCTGGAACACGAGGGCCATGCGGACCTTCTCGCGGGTTTCGTCGGAGAGGGCGTCGTGTCCGTCGACGAGCACCTGGCCGGAAGTCGGTTTTTCGAGGCCGACGATGTGTTTGAGGAGAACGCTTTTGCCGGAGCCGCTCGGGCCCATGAGGACGAAGATCTCGCCGGGCTCGACGGAGAACGAGATGTTCTTGAGGACCTTGAGGCGGCCGAAGTTTTTCGAGAGGTTCTCGATTTTTACGCCGACGGCGGGCGTTTCCTCTTCGGTGAAAGGATTGCGCGTGGGGCTGCAGATGCGGTCGGACATGTTACATCAGGGCTTTCGTGACGAAGTAATCGAGCACGAGGATGAGGATGAGCGAGGTGACGACGGCGCGGGTGACGGACGCGCCGATTTCGCGGGGGCCGCCGCGGGTGTTGAGGCCGATGTTGCAGCAGACGAGGACGACGACGAAGCCGAAGCACTCGGCTTTGACGATCCCGCTCCAGACGTCGCTGAACTCGGTGTAGCGGCGCAGGACGGAGAAATATGCGGGCGGGTCGATGCCGATGAAGCTGACGTATTTCGCGACGATCGCGCCGCCGAACCAGCCGACGAGGTTCGCGATGATGGTGAGGACCGGCATCATGACGAGGACCGCGGCGAGGCGCGGCAGCACGAGCATCCGTTCGGGCGGGATGTTCATCGTGCGCAGGGCATCGATTTCCTGATAGACCTTCATCGAGGCGAGTTCGGCGGTGATGGCGGAGCCGACGCGGCCGGCGACGAGGATGGCGACCATGACGGGGCCGAGTTCGCGCGCCATGGAGAGGCCGACTAGCGAGCCGATGAACTGCTTCGCGCCGAAGTTCTGCATGGCGTAGCCGGCCTGGAGTGCGAGCACGCTGCCGATGAAGAAGCTCAGAATGGCGACGATCGGGAGCGTCGTGTATCCAATCACGAAACACTGCTCGATGAAACGCGCGCGTTGGCGGGGCAGCGTGCCGGAATACGACAGGCTGCGCACGAGCAGCAGCAGGGTGCTGCCGATGCCTTCGAAGATGGCGTTGAGTTGTTTCATGTCAGCGGGACGTCGCGCGAACCTTGTTCGCTTTGGAGGGGAAATCGAACCAGAAGAGCCGCCAGCGGCCTTCGGAGGAGCTGCGCTGGAGCGCGACGAGGCCGTTGCCGATCGCGAAGCGTTTTTCGCCGCCGCGCTGGTTCATGCTGAAGAGCGGACCGAGGTGAAACTCGCGGTGCTGCAGCGCGCGTTTCCAGGTCACGAGGCCCCAGAGCGCCTCGTGGCGAACGTCCTCGATCGAGCGGCGGTCGTAGCGGTAGAGCGAGAAAAGGGGCGCCCAGGAGGTTTGGACGCGCTCGTTGTCGGGGAAGAAAACGGCGAGCGGGCTGGGGAACTGAAACTGCTGGCGGCCGGCGCCGTTGTCCCACGCGCTGAAGAGCGGCCAGAGATGCGCTTTCTCGGCGGGGGCGGCGTTTGGGTTGGTGGTGCTGCGCTGTTCGGTGGAGCGATAGATGAAATAGAGCACCTGCCGCTGGGTCTGGGCGATGCCGGGGTCGGTCCACTTTTTTTCGCGATAGACCGGCCACAGGAACCATTTCTTGTCGGTGCCCTTCACGAGCGAGTGCGTGTAGAACGGACCGAAGCGGTTGACGTAGCGGTCGTCGCCGCGGCCCTGCACGAGAAACGGCCAGAAGTAGCGCGTCTCGCGGTAGCGATACGGCTCGGTGCGATCGGTGTATCCAAAAAACGGCCACAGGTAGTTTTCGTTGCGCAGGCCGGGCGCGGTTTCGCGCGTGTAGAACGGCAGCACGCCGACCTCGCGGCGGGGCGCGGTGCCGGCGGGCGCCTCGTCGGAAGGCTGGATCGTGTTGTTCCAACCGAGCGGCCAGAGGTAGAACTGGCGCTCGAAGCGGCCGGGTTTTTCGAGCCGGCCGAAGAGCGGCCAGACCGCGACGCCTTCCTCGGTGCCGCGCGTGATTTTCAAAAAGGGCCAGGGCGTGCTGGTCGCGACGGCGCCTTTTTTCTCGGTGCGGGAATAGAGCGGGAAAACGACGAAGTTGATGCGGTCGTAGCCGAAACGGCTTTGGATCTCCCCGCCGATCGGGAAGAGCGCGCGATACGTGGTGGCCGGATCGCCGGTGTCGCGGGAAAACCAAAACGGCCACACGTCGAAGGTATCGTAGCTGAGCGCCGGCAGGAGTTGCGCCTCGCGTTCGGCGCGGTCGCCGGAGCGGTTGATCAACTGGAGCACGCTCCAACGATAGGTTTCGCCGTCGGTGCGGTAAGTGAAGAGGGGGTAGAGGACGTTGGTCTCGGCGACGTCGCCGGCGGCGGTTCTCCACTGCGCGAAGAAGGGGCGAAATCCGGCGACGGTGCCGGCCTGGGCGGCGGGCTTTTTGAACAACAGCGGGCCGGCGGCTTCCCAGGAGATGACGTTGCCTGCGTCGTCGGTCTGCGCGACGCGGATGGGCCAGAGATTTTCCTCCGCCTGGACGCGCGCGAGCGACACGGCGGCGAGGCCGGCCAGGACGGCGAGGAAGCGGGTGAAGTTCATGGTGTAGATCAGCATCGGGGCGCGCAGCCGCCCGTCGGGCTCGTGGAAGAGTCGGCTAACCGCGAGCCACCGACGCTAAGGGCTGAGAGGTAGGCGTTTTCCAGATTGGCGCAAATGCTATGTTGAACCGTGATCGCCGTTCGGGGTTCCCCCGGATCAGGCCCCGCCGGGCTGGCTGACGATCGATTCGCCGGCGTCGAGGACGCGAAACGCGTCGGCGGAGACGTGGGCGGCGGTGCGTGCGGCGGCGAGGGCTTGGACTGGTTCGTCGCGTGCTTCATCGGTCAACGGCCAGGTGCCCCAGTGCATGGCGAGGCTGGTGCGCGCACCGACGTCGCGATGAATTTGCACAGCCTCGGCCGGGTTGCAGTGCTGGGGAGCCATGAACCAGCGCGGCTCGTAAGCGCCGATCGGAATCATCGCGACGTCGGGTGCGCCGAGCCGCTGGCGAATGGAGGCAAACAGCGTGGCGTCGTAGCCGGTGTCGCTGGCGAACCACCAGGCGCGATCGCGATGGTTCACGAAGAAACCGCCCCAGAGGCGGGCGTTGCGGCGTCCGGAGAGGCGGTTGCTCCAGTGGCGCGCGGGCGTCAGCGTGACGGTGACGCCGGACGCGAGGGCGTGGCGCGTCCACCAATCGAGTTCGACAATGCGACGCAAACCGCCGCGCCGGATGAGCGGGGCGTTGGCCAGCGGCGTGACGACGAGCGGGTCGTGCCGGCGCGCCAGCGAGCGCAGCGTGGGCAGGTCGCAATGATCGTAATGATCGTGGCTCAGCAGGAGGTAGTCGATGCGGGGCAAGGCCTCGAGCGGGAGGCCGGGCGGTTGGACGCGGGGCGGACCGAGCCGGCCGAAAGGGCCGCAGCGGTGGGAGAATTGAGGATCGGTGAGGAAGTTTCCCTGTGCGGTTTGAACGAGAAACGTCGCGTGGCCGATCCAGGTGATCGTCCACGCGTCACCGCGCGGTGCGACGGGTGGCGGATGAGGAGAGAGCGGAACGCTGGCGGGCCATTTCGCGGGACGGCTCGTGCGTCGCCAGCGCAGAACGTCGAGCCAGGTGCGATTGACGTGATCCGGATTGAAGAAGGTTTTCCCGTTGAAGTGATCGGAGGGCGGGAATGTCATGGCGCCGAAAGCTATGAACGTTGTTTCGCGACAGACGCAACTTGCGGCCGGACAGGAGTTGTCATGCGCATAAGCGGCGGCGGCGCGCGCGGGATCACGTTGAAGGTGCCGAAAGGCGATGCGGTGCGGCCGGCGACGGACGGCATGCGGCAGGCGGTTTTTTCGAGTCTGGGCGCGCGGGTGGCGGGCGCGCGGTTTCTGGATCTGTTCGCGGGAAGCGGGGCGTATGGGCTCGAGGCGGTGAGCCGGGGCGCGGCGGGTGGGGTGTTTGTCGAAAAGAACGCGAAGGCGGCGGCGTGCGTGCGGGACAACATCGCGGCGGTGTGTCGCAGTCTGGGGCGGGACGCGGCGGGGTTGTCGGTGCTGCAGATGGACGCCACGCAAGTGCCGCTGGCGGCGGCGGGCGGCGAGGTGCCGGATCTGGTGTTCGTCGATCCGCCGTATGAAATCATCGGGGAGATCGCGGACGCGTTGTTCGCGCGGCTGGCCGAAGCGTTGGCGGCGAACGCGGAGGCGATCGTGGTGTTCGAGCTGCCGGGCGAGCTCACGCTTGCGCCGGCGGGCTGGACGATGCTGAAGCGGCTGGGCAAGGGTGCGCGGCAGCCGACGGTGGCGTTTTACCGCCGGAGTTGACGCCGGCGCGCGGGGGGCGTCCGCCCGCGCCGCGTCACCAAAAGATCAATACGGACCGCGGATGTGGGCGGCGACCTCGCGGGTGTAGAATTCCGCCAGTTTGGCGTGCAATTGCGGCGTCAGCGGCGGGAGCGCCGCCGCGCGGGCGTTGCGGCGCGCCTGGTCGGGATTTTTCGCGCCGGGGATGATCGCGCTGACGGCCTCGAAATCGAGGCACCAGCGCAGGGCGAGTTCCGGCAGGGTGAGGCCGTCGGGCACGAGTGTCTTCAAGGCGTCGGCGAGTTCCACGCCCTTCGCGAACGGCAGGCCGGCGAAGGTTTCGCCGACGTTGAACGCGGCGCCGTCGCGGTTGAAGTTGCGGTGATCCTCGGCGGGGAACGTCGTCGACGACGTCATCTTGCCGCCGAGGAGCCCGCTGGCGAGCGGCAGTCGGACGAGCAGGGCGACGCCGCGCTGTTTCGCTTCGGCGAACAGCACTTGCGCGGGCTTCTGGCGGAAGAGGTTGAAGATGATCTGGAGCGCCGCGACGCCCTCCTGTTTCACGCAGAAGAGGGCCTCGTCCATCGATTCGACGCTGACGCCGAAATCGCGGATTTTCCCCTCCCGCTTCAATTCGCGCAAGTGCTCGAAGACCTCGCCGCGCTGCAGCACCTCGAAGGGAATGCAGTGCAACTGGGTGAGGTCGAGCGCCTCGACGCCGAGACGTTTCAGCGAGGCCTCGGTGTGCTGGCGGATGCCGGCGCGCGTGAAGTTTTCGGGCCAGCCGGGCGGGCTGAAGCGGCCGAGCTTGGTGGCGACGTAGAGGGGGGCGCGGGTTTCCTTCAGGAATTTTCCGATCAGGGTCTCGCTGCGGCCGGCGCCGTAAACGTCGGCGGTGTCGAAGAGGGTCGTGCCGGCATCGACCGCGGCGTGGAGCGTTTGCAGCGCGACGTCGTCGGTGACCTCGCCCCAGTTTCCGCCGATTTGCCACGTGCCGAGTCCCACTTCGCCGACGTTGCGCCCTGTCCTGCCGAAAGTCCGAGAGTTCATGGTGGCCACCCTGCTCTCCCGCCCGGTCGACGCAAGCCGCTGCCACGTCACATTCGCGCGGAGGGCGACGAGGAGCGGGTGGGAGGTGGCGGGGGCGAATGGAAGTTCGGGTGGAATATTCGGCCGAGGTGATTACTCTCATGGCCACGATGAAAACGCGGATGCTTCTGGCCCTTTTGACGCTGACGGCGGTGGCCGTGGGCGCGACGACGACTATGAAAACAACGAAACCCGAGATGACACCTGAAGAAGCGGCGGCCTGCGCGATCGAAGGCGAGAAATCCGCGTGCGGATTGCCGTCCAATGTCGTGATCGACATGTCGAAAACCAAGGTGCAGCGCACGGATGCCGAATGGAAGAAGCTGCTGACGCCGGCGCAGTATCGTGTGACGCGCCAGCAGGGGACGGAGCGGCCGTTCGACAACCAGTATTGGGATCACGACGGCGACGGCGTGTATTTTTCGGTGTGCAGCGACACGCCGCTGTTCGATTCGCGGGACAAGTTCGAGAGTGGCACGGGCTGGCCGAGTTTCACGAAGCCGATCGAGCCGGCGTTTGTCGGTGAGACGGTGGATCGCAGCCATGGCATGACGCGCGTGGAGGTGCATTGCAGCGTGGACGGAGCGCATCTCGGGCACGTGTTCGAGGATGGACCGCGCGCGAAGGGCGGGCTGCGTTATTGCATCAACAGCGCATCGCTGCGGTTCGTGTCGCGGAAGGACTACGAGGCGTGGGTGGCGAAGAACGGGGCGGGGAAGATCGCGGGGAAGTGAGGGCGGGGGCGGGGTAGGGCGGGTGAACCGCCGCGCTCACCGTTCGCTTGGTTTGTCATCGCGAGGATCGAAGCGACGTGGCGATCCAGCTTGATGGCGTCGCCGTGGAGGCGGATGCGGCGCTGGAGATTCCAGATGGATTGCTTCGTCGCTTCGCTCTCGCAATGACAGGGAGGCTCAGGCGAACCATCCGGCGCTCAAGTCGCGCCATTCGGGATTGTCGCGCTCGATGAGCGCGATTTTTTTCGCGCGTGAACCGGCCTTGAGCTGCTTTTCGCGGGCGATCGCGTTGGTGATGTCCCGGAAATCTTCGAAGTAAACCAGCTGATCAACGCCGTAGCGTTTCGTGAAACAGTCGGCGGTTTTATGCTGATGCTGCCAGGTGCGCCGCTCGAGACTGTTGGTGACGCCGATGTAGAGCGTGCCGTTCTTGCCGCTCGCGAGGATGTAAACCCAATAGGTTCGATGTGTCATCGCGAGAGCTGGACCAACCCCGTGCCGTTGGGTGATCGAGGCAATGAACCGATCGGTGTCATCGCGTGGAGCGAAGCGACGTGGCGATCCAGCGCGGTTGCGGCAGCGTTGGAGAGGCGGATGCGGCGTGGGGATCCAGATGGATTGCGTCGTCGCTTCGC
>JAEYYL010000155.1 GCA_023430825.1 Verrucomicrobiota bacterium
TCCGCGGTTTCGCACGCGTGCCGCTCCGCGCCGGCGAGTCCCGCCGCCTGACCTTCACGCTCACGCCCGAAGATCTCGCCGTGTTTGACCGCAACCAGCAATGGACGGTCGAGCCCGGCCGCTTCACCGTGCGGATCGGCGCCTCGTCGGAGGACATTCGGTTGGAGGGCGCCTTCACGGTCCTGACTCCGGAAGGCGCCGAGCCCGAAGAAGCCCCCGTGCGCGACGAACGCACCGACCCGCGATGAACGAAGCGGCCCAGCTTTTCCCTGGCTTTCGTGGCTCTGCGCGTGAGCGCAGGGATCGCACATCCGTCGCGTGCGCCAGTATCCCTGCGCTCACGCGCAGAGCCACCAACCCCCGTTAACCCATGCACTGGCTCGACTGGACTCTCGTCGCCGGCTCCCTGCTCGTCGTCCTCGCGATCGGCATCTACGCGCACGGCTTCGTGAAAGGCGTCGCCGACTTCATGTCCGGCGGCCGCTCCGCGGGACGCTACCTGCTCACCGTCGCCCGCGGCGAGATGTTCGCCGGCGCCGTCATGTTCGTCGCCACGTTCGAGATGGTCACGAAGTCCGGCTTCGTCACCACCACCGCCTGGTGGGGCGCGCTGTATCTGCCGATCGCGCTCATCATCGGCATCAGCGGCTTCGTCGTGTATCGCTACCGCGAGACCCGTGCGATGACGCTCTCGCAGTTTTTCGAGATCCGCTACTCGCGCCGCTTTCGCATCTTCGCCGGCGCGCTCGGGTTCGTCGCCGGCATCCTCAACTTCGGCATCATCCCCGCCGTCGGCGCGCGCTTCTTCGTTTACTTCCTGCAACTGCCGCCCGAGGTCGCCCTGTTCGGTTTCGCCGTCCCCACCTTCCTCGTCCTGATGGCGGTGTTTCTCGGCCTCACCTTGCTCGTCTGCATCGCCGGCGGCTTCATCACGATGATGACGACCGACTGCGTCGAGGGCATCCTCTCGCAGCTCTTTTACCTGCTCATCATCGCCGCGCTCATCGCGACGTTCAGCTGGTCGCAGATCGAGCAGGCCCTGGGCAACCGCCCGCCCGGCCACTCGTTCCTCAATCCCTTCGATGCCGGCGAGATTTCGGACTTCAACCTCTGGTATATCCTGATGTCGATGTTCGTCTGGGCCTACGGCACGATGGCCTGGCAGAACTCCAGCGGTTACTACTCCGCCGCGATCAACGCCCACGAATCGCGCATGGGCATCGTGCTCGGCCGCTGGCGCGACATCGGCCGGCTCGTCACCGTCACGCTGCTCGCGATCTGCGCCGCCACGTTCCTCGCTCACCCCGATTTCGCCGCGGCGTCCGCGCCTGCCCACGCCGCGATCGACGGTATCGCCGACGCGCAGGTGCAGGGTCAGATGACCGTGCCGGTCGCGCTCTCGCACATGCTCCCCATCGGCATCAAGGGGCTCCTCTGCGCGATCCTGCTGATGGGCATCTTCGGCGGTGACTCCAACCACCTTCACTCCTGGGGCGGGATCTTCGTCCAGGATGTCGTGATGCCGTTGCGCAAGCGGCCGCTCACGCCGCGCCAACACATCCGCTGGCTGCGCTGGAGCATGGCCGGCGTCGCCGCATTCGCCTTCGGCTTCGGTGCGCTGTTCCGACAAACCGAATACATCATCATGTGGTGGCAGGTCACCACCGCCGTCTTCGTCGGCGGCGCGGGCTCTGCCATCATCGGCGGGCTCTACTGGAAAAAAGGCACGACCGCGGGCGCGTGGGTCGCGACGATCCTCGGCTCCGCACTGTCGGTCGGCGGCATCCTCGCGCGCCAGATCTGGGGCGAAGCGTTTCCGCTCAACGGCCTCCAGATCGGCTTCTTCGCCTCGCTCACCGCCGTCGCCACCTACGCGCTCGTCTCGCTCCTCACGTGCCGCGAGGACTTCAACCTCGAGCGCATGCTGCACCGCGGCATCTACGCGCGCCCCGACGAGACCAATCCGGTTCAACACCCGGAGAAACTTTCGCTCTTCGCTCGACTCATCGGCTTCGACCACCACTTCTCCCGCGGTGACAAATGGGCCGCCGGCGGCGTGTTCGCCTGGGTCGGATTCTTCGCCGCCCTCGTGATCGTCGGCACGATCTGGAACTTCATCTCGCCCTGGTCTGACGCCGCCTGGTCGAACTACTGGCGCATCACCGCCATCGGCGCGCCCATCGTCGTCGCCGTCGTCACCGGCCTCTGGTTCACGTGGGGCGCCGTGCGCGATCTGCGCACGCTCTTCGCGCGCCTGCGCGCCGCCCAGGCCAATCCGCTCGATAACGGCCGCGTCGAGGGGCACCGCAACCTCGACGAACACCCCGCTGCCCCCGGTGCCGTCCGCCCTCCGCTCCCTCCGGCCAACTGATCCTTCGCCATGCTCCCGAGAACCTTTCTCACCCAACTCACTCCGCCCCGCATCGCCGAGGCCGTCCGCCGCATCGAAGCCCTCATCTGGGAGCCGCTGCCCGGACGCTGCTCCGTGCAGCAGACGGAGAGTTTCCGCCAACATCGCTCGTTCGAGCAGCTGGCCGGCATCCCGTTCTCGCCCGTCCCCGAGAACCGCTTTTTCTGGGGACCCAAATACTCGCAACGCTGGTTCCATGTCGCACTACCGCCCGCCCCGGACGCGCAGGAAACGCGTTATCTCCTCTGGGAAGACCAGGCCGAGGCCACCGCGTATGTCGACGGCGTGCCCTACTACGGACTCGACATCGCACATCGCCACTGCCCGCTCCCCGCGGGAATCGAAACGCTCCACATCGAAGCGGTGTGCATCCGCACCGGCATCTGGCTCGATGGCACCGCGCCCCCGCTCGCCGACGCCGGCAGCGAGTTCCTGCCGCCCCGGCTGTTTCGCCGCAACGATCTCGCCTGGTCCACGTTTCACGACCTACGCGTGCTGCTCGACATCATCGAGGCCGAGATGCGCGACTGGCAGCCCGGCGCGAAAGCCATCACCGATCCCGTCCGCTTCAGCCCCGCCTACCTCCGCGCCACCCCACTCGTGCGTCGCTGGTGCCACCAGCTCGAGCACGCCCTCGACGTCTTCGATCGCCACGGCCTCGCCGACTTCCGCGACGAACTGAAGAAAATCTACGCCGCTTCGCCCGGCGACCCCGACGCGGTGAAAGCCATCCTCACCGGCCACGCCCACATCGATCTGGTCTGGCTCTGGCCCGAGCGCGTCGGCGAATTCAAGACGATCCACACCTGGTCCACGGCCACGCGCCTGCTCGCGACGTATCCAGAAATGCGATTCGGCTTCTCCCAGCCGATGGCCTACCACGCCGTCGCCCGCCGCGCGCCGAAGCTCCACGATCGCGTGCGCGCCCTGATCGAACGCGGGCAATGGGAGGCCGTCGGCGCTGCCTACGTCGAATCCGACACCCACCTCCCCTGCGGCGAAGCCCTGCTGCGCGCACTGCAGCTCGGCCAGGACGAGTTCCGCTCGCTCCGCGGCGCGCCCTCGCCCGTCTTCTGGCTGCCCGACGTCTTCGGCTACAACGCCTGCCTGCCGCAACTCCTCCGCGGCGTCGGCGTCACCGGTTTCTACACCACGAAACTCTCGTGGAGCAGCGTCACCAAATTCCCCCACACCAGCTTTCGCTGGCGGGGACTCGACGGCAGCGAGGTCGTGTCGCACGTCTCGCTGTTGCACGACTACAACGAGGCCGTCTCCGTGCGCAACCTGCGCGAGGACGTGCTCGGCCACCAGCAGGCCGCCGTGCACCCGGAGGTCCTCGTCCCCACCGGCTACGGCGACGGCGGCGGCGGTCCCACCGAGGCGATGGGCGAACGCGCCCGCCGCGTCGCCAACCTCGCCGGCGTGCCACCCGCGCAGTGGGGCGGGATCGAGGACTTCTTCGCGCGGCTCCAAAAAGTCTCGGCCGATCTGCCCGTGATGGCCGGCGAACTCGCCGTCGAAATCCATCGCGGTGTATTCACGACGCATGGACGCCTGAAGGCCGCCTTCCGCGGACTCGAGCGCGCGCTCCAGCAACGCGAGGCCGTGCACATCGCCCGCGGGCTCGGCCCCATCCCCGTCGACGCCTGGCACCGCCTGATCTTCGCGCAATTTCACGATTACATTCCCGGCAGCTCCATCTGGGAGGTTTACGCCGAGGCCATTCCCGAACTGGAAGCACTCGCCCGCGACGCGCAAACCGCCGCCCTCGCCACGCTCGAAGACGCCGCCAGTGACACCCCCGCGTGGTTCAACCCGCTGCCGATCGCCCGCCGCTGGCTGTGCGACGGAAAACTCCTCGAACTCGGCCCGCTCCAGAGCGCCCCGGCCGCCACCGCCGTCCTCGCGCCCGCGGTCCACGCCGCCGGACTGACCTTGCGCAGCGACCGCGTCGTCGCCGCGTTCTCCGCCGACGGCGGCCTGCGCCAGCTCACGATCGACGGTCACGAGGTGAAACTCGCCGGCGATGGCCACACGCTCTGGTCATATCCCGACCGGCCCGCCGTTTCTCCGGCTTGGGACATCGACCGCGGCACGCTGGCCAACGGTGAGCGCGCGCGCTGCACCGGCGAGCCAACGCTCGAAACCGGCGCCGGCTTCGCCGCGCTCTCGTTCGCGTTCGACATTCCATCGACCAACACCGGTCGCGTGCGCTACGAACTGCGCCCCGGCGAACCCGTCCTGCGCGTGCGCTACACGCTCGACTGGCGCGATCCCGACATGCTCCTCAAGGCGGTCGTCACCACCGACTATCACGGTTCCGCCGCGCGCTTCGCGTGTCCGTTCGGCAGCGTGCTGCGCGGACAATGGCCCGGCTATCCACGCGAGGAAGCACAATGGGAGGTGCCCGCAAGCCGCTGGATGATCCTCGGCGACGACGCGCAAAGCGAGGGGCTCGCGGTCATCACCGAAGCGAAATACGGCTTCACCGTTCGCGATGGCGCGGTCGGCATCAGCCTCGTTCGCAGCGCGCTCGTCACCGAAGCCGACCTGCACCCGGAGGTTCGCGACACGCCCGATCGTCCGCGCCACAGCGATCTCGGCGCGCACGACATTGAACTCGCGCTCGGCCGCTACGCCGTCGACGCAGCGGCGGAAGAACACCCCGCCGCGCTTGCCGACACGTTGTTCACGCCGTGCCTGCCCTATCGCGGCGCCGCGCTCGACACCGGACTTCGCGCGCTTGCGTGCTCACCGAGCGTCGTGCCGAGTTGGGCGAAGCCGCTCGCCGCCGGCCGCTGGGTGTTGCGCCTTCAGGAAACGACGGGCCGCCACGGCTCGTGCACCGTCCGCCTCGCGCCCGGTTGCACCGCGGCCCCGTCGACCCTCGCCGAAACCGAACCGGCCGGCCCGTGGCAGGACCACGAACTCACGCTCGCCGTCGCATCTTACCAGATCGCCTCGCTGATCGTGCGGATGGCGAACCCCTAGTCGCCTCCGTTCTCGGCATCGGATAAACTTCTTCGCCGCGAGTCCGGCGCGTTACTTCAGAGAAAATCTCCCTGCGAGAACCATCCGGACTCGCACGCGGTTCGCGCCACCTGACGGCATTTCTGCGGTCCATCGGGCGTGGGCGGCATCTGTTGCACCTCGTGTGCGCGCATCGCCGCCCCGCGCTTGGCGCTAACACCCGACTACCCTATGAACACGCTCTCTCCCCGCCGCTCGGCCGCGGCCTTCACCGGCCTGCTTGGTCTCGCCCTCGTCTCCTTCGCCCAGACACCCGTCCCTCCGCCGCCCGAACCCATCGCGGCAAGCACGTTGTCCGATCAGCCGATCGTGTTGAACACGTTCACCGTCGATGTCTCGCGCGATCGCGGCTACATCGCGGTCGACTCGCTCGCCGGCGGCCGCACCAACACCGCGATCAAGTTCACCCCGTCCGCGATGTCGTCCCTCACCCGCGCGTTCATCGATGACCTCGCCATCACCAACGTCCGCGATGCGCTCCAATGGACCCTCAACGTCGTCCCCAGCGACTGGCAGGCCGGCAAGGCGTCCTCGAACCCGTTCAACGCCTGGGACTTCAACTTCCGCGGCGCCGGCCAGTCCCTCCAAGGCGGCGCTGGCCCGATGCGCAACTACTTCACGTTCTACCAGGTCGCCGACAGCTACAACATCGAGCGCATCGAGGCCGATCGCGGACCCAACTCCATCCTCTTCGGCGTCGGCACCGTCGGCGGCGTGCTGAGCGTCTATACGAAAGTCCCGCGCCTCGACAACGCGTTCACCCACGGCACCGGCAGCGTCGACAGCAACGGCGGCTATCGCTTCGAACTCGACACCAACCAGCCGCTCACCGACCGCGTCGCGCTCCGGCTCAACACCGTTTACGACGAGCGCCGCGGCTGGCGCGACGGCGACCGCAATCGCTTCGAAGCGATCGACCTCGCCGTGCTCTTCAAGTTCACCGACGCCACCTCGCTCCGCGTGGAGGCCGAGGGCGCACGCTCCGACAACACCCTCATCAGCTCCACCTTCGCCGAGGCGATTTCCAGCTGGGACGGCACCACCGTCGCTGACACCTGGGGCCAGACCATCGCGAACCCGGGCGTCACCACCATGCGGCAGTGGGGCCCCACCAACTATAATGTCTGGGTCGCAGGTCAGCCGGAAATCGGCCTGCAGGACTGGGCCGCCGGCTCGCGCTCCGTCGGCATCTTCCTCCCGATCGCACCCCACGGCGACTGGTATCCCACCTCGATGACGAACGGCTCCACCACGCTCGCCGGGGCGAGGATGCCGGTGACGCCCGACCGCGAATTCACCTTCGGCTCCGGCCGCTCCACGCCGAAATACACCACGCTCACCGCGTTTCTCGATCACACGTTCAACGAAAATTTCGAAGCGCAGCTCTCCTTCTACGACTACAGCGATTCGCACCGCGCGCTCAACTACGAGGGCCTCAGCTACTACTCCGTCGACTTGAACCGCCAGCTGCCGAACGGCTCCCCGAACCCCAACTTCGGCCAACGCTTCGGCGACTACTTCCTCAGCAACCAACTCCAGGACCGCACCGTCCGCGAATACCGCGCCCAGTTGAACTACAAGTTCGACGCCGCCCCCTTCGGCATCTCCCTCAAACAGCGTTTCTCGCTCGCCGCCGGCTCCCAGGAAATCACCTGGCACGCCCGCCAGCGCATGGCGCAGGATCTCAGCAACCCGTCGTCCCGCTGGGAGGACAAGATGATCTGGGCTCGCCTCTACGAGAACAATCCCAACGCGTCCCCGAACCTTCCCACCGAGATCAACGGCCGCCCGATCGTTTACGCCCCGCTGCCCTTCGACTGGTTCGACTTCGACGAGTCCTACGACCTCGACAGCGTTTCGTTCATGTCGCAGTCGCTGCTCTGGGAGGACCGCATCAGCGTCCTCCTCGGCGCGCGCAGCGATCGCTATAAGCACCACAAACTCGGCGCCAACACCGGCTCCGTCGTCAACGACCGCGCGGACGGCACCACCTACTCCGCCGGCGCGATCTACTATTTCATCCCGAAACTCGGCGCATTCGTGAACTACTCCGAAAACTTCGATCCGATCGGCCCCGGGAAAAACCCCGGCCTCGACGGCGAATCGTTCGGCCCCGCGCGCGGCGAGGGCATGGAATACGGCCTCCGCTTCTCCTCCGACGACGGCAAATACTACGCCACCCTCAACCGCTACGATACCAAGTCGTCCGGCCGCATCACCGGCAGCCGCATCGACCTCGCCGGTCTCTGGCGCCAATACTACCTCGTCCGCGGCGAAACCGGTGACCCCGCCCGCACGCAACTCTCCTACGACGACACCGAGGCCCTCGACGTCTCCGGCTACGAGTTCGAGATCACCGCCAACCCCACCGAAAACCTTCGGCTCCAGGCCGGTTTCGCGAAACCCGACTCCAAGATCGTCGAATCCATGCCCGGTCAGCGCGCCTATTACGCCGAGTTTCTCCCCACCTGGCAAACCGCCGCCGCCGGCACGTCACCCGAAGCCGAGACCCTCCGCACCCAGCTCACCAACGCCCAATCCCGGCTCGACGAGAATGTCGCCGGCGCCACCAAGACCGGCCTCGTCGACTACACCGCCAACGTCTTCGCCAACTACACCTTCCTCGGCAACGCCCTCGACGGCTTCTCCATCGGCGCCGGCGCCGCCCGCACCGGCGCACAATACCTCAACACCATCGACGACGTGAAGCGCTACTCCTCCGTGCGCACCACCGTCAACGCCGTGCTCGCCTACGACACCACGTTCCGCGACATCGGCGTCAGGATCGCGCTCAACATCGAGAATCTCCTCAACGAACGCGACCCGATCGTCACCAGCTACGACGGCGCCTGGAAGGACCCCGCCGGCAATCCCATCCGGAACGGCTACTACTTCCAAACGCCCCGCACCTTCCGCCTCACGGCCCGGCTCTCGTTCTAGCGCGCCGGCCTCCGGCATCGGGCATCTGAAATCCCAGATCCGCGCGTCCGCGCCCTCCATCTCAAGCTTTCAGCTGCCCGATTTTTCCGTTTTCAAGATTGCGCCCCCTCCGGCCTCGCGGCGGCTCCGTCCGGCCGCATCGTCGAATCGCCTTGGGCACAGCGCGCCGGCCACCCGCCCCTCCCACCCGGGAGCCCCCTACGCGTTCCGCGGGCAGATAGGACCTTTCCACCGCGGAACCACTGCGCCCTTCGCGCTACCATGCGTGGCACCGCCCCGGCGCGACGCGTGTCCATCGGGCGGTTTCCGCCCACTCTCGCCCACGCCGCAATGCCCGATTCTGCCACCCACGACTCCTCGCCCGCTTCCGACCGCCCGCCCGGTCCTCTCGAGCAGCAGCTTCGGCAAGCCAACGCCGAACTGGCCCGGCTCCAACGCGAACTCGCCACCACCCAGCTCGCGCTCGCCGACGCCCGCCGTGCCGCCACCGCCGCCACCGAGGCCAAGGATCGTTTTCTCTCCGCCGTTTCCCACGAACTCCGCACGCCGTTGTCCGCGATGATCCTCTGGACGAGCCTGATCGAGGACCAGAAGGTCGTCGATCCCGAGCAACTCGGCGAAGCCCTCGACGCCATCAAGCGCAGCGCCGAGGAACAACGTGCGCTGATCGAAAACCTCGTCGAGACCGCCCGCCTCGCCTCCGGCAAACTCCAGCTCGACCGCCACCCCCTCGAACTCGACGCCCTCCTCCACGAGGTCGTCGAATCCGCCCGCGACAGCGCCCGGCAGAAGGACGTGCGCCTGATCGAACAATTCGATCCCGCCACCGGTTCCTACCACGGCGACCGCGCCCGCCTCCAGCAGGCCATCGGCCAGCTCGTCCACAACGCCATCAAGTTCACGCCCGCCGGCGGCCGGGTCACCGTGGAGGCGCGCCGCCTCGATGACGCCATGCTGATCCGCGTCGCCGACACCGGTATCGGCATCGCGCCCGAACACCTCGCGCAGATCTTCGACCGCTTCATGCAGGTCGAACATGTCCGCATCCGCCAGGAAGACGGCCTCGGCCTCGGGCTCTCCCTCGTCAAACAAATCCTCGAACTTCACGGCGGCACCATCGCTGCCCACAGCGAAGGCCCCGGCCGCGGCGCCTCCTTCGTCGTCCATCTGCCGCACGCAGCGCCCGAGGTGGCCGTCGCTCCGCCCGACGCTCACGAGGCCCGGCCCCGGCTCGCCGGTAAACTCAATGGCCTCCACGTGCTCGTCATCGAGGACGCCTCCGCCACCCGCCGCGCGCTCACCGCCGTCCTCCGCGAAGCCGGCGCCGGCGTCGACGCCGTCGACTCCGCCCCCGCCGCCTGGGAAATCTTCGAGCGCCGCCGACCCGATCTGATCGTCAGCGACCTCGGCCTCCCGAGCATCGATGGCTACGCGCTCCTGCGCCAGATCCGCGAAACCGAGGAATCGCGTCACCAACCGCACGTCCCCGCGATCGCTGTCACCGCCTTTTCCGGCCATCAGGTGTCCGACCAGGCGATCGAGAGCGGCTTCCAGACCTGCCTGACGAAACCCGTCGAGCCGCGCGATCTCGTCACCGCCCTCGCCTCGCTCGCCCACCCCAAGTGACCGCAAGCTGAGCGCGGCGAACCTCGCGTCATCCAGCGACGGTCAAATATCCGAGATATCCCGCACCCGCGCCGCCCGCTGCACTCACCAGCGCGATCGCGACCTTCCCCACTAGCGGCAGTTTTTTCCAAACCCCCGCGGCCCAGCGCACCAGCGCCCGGATCTTCACCTCGCTCCAATCCAGAAACCGCGCCACGCCGCGCGACTCGGACGCCAGCAGCGCGCCCGCAATGGCGAAGAACAGCACCGCCGGCCCCGGGATGAACACCAGCACCAGACCCACCGCCAGCGCCGCCGTCGCGATCGTGAATCGCACGACGCGCGCGAGAAAACTCGCGCGATTCTCCTTCCGCTGCGCCGCCTCGTAACGCTCCACGAACCGCCGCCCGGGCCGCGCGCGCCGGAGTGCCGACCATTGCCGCTTGAGCTTCGAGATCATGCCGAGGTAGACCGCGTCTCCCGGCCCGCGTTCGCCAGCCGACGCGCCTTCTGCTGCTGGAAACGCCGCCGTATCCGCCAGATCAGATACGCGCACACCCCGAGCTTCGCCACATATACCGCGGCCAAAATCGCCAGCGTCCGCGTGTCCGGCTCCGTGCCGAGATCGCCCAGCAAGATCGTCACATACGAGCGCGCCACATACAGCGGCAGACACACCCAGAAATACACGCGAAACGGCACGTCCGTCAGCGCGAGCAGGTAGTTGCGCGCGAAATAGGGGATGCCCGGCGCTAGCACCGCCATCGCCGCGACCGACGCGTTTTCCCCTTCCGGCACATGCGGCAACTCGTGCTTTCGTTTCTTGAGAAACCGCTCGATCGGCCCGCGCAGCACCGACCGCGAGATCCAATACGACGCTGCCAGGTGCACCGCCGTCACCCCCGCCACCACGGCTCCGCCCAGCACCGGCCCGAATTTCGCCCCCGCCACCAGATAAACGATCGCGATCGAGAAACCACCGATCGGCAGCGTCGCCATCAACGCGAGCACCGCCACGGTATTGAGCCCGGCCAACCGGCTCGCGACCTCCTGCCACTCGAAATCCGCCTTCGTCCAAACCAGCGCGGCCGCGCCCACCGCCGCCAGCGCCAGCGCGGCGAACCACCAGCGGCCGCTTTTCGATTTGGAACGTCTCATGAAAAAAGAAGGGAAAAACCGCCCGCATCCGCGGGCGGCTCGCGTCATTGGACACGCACTGACGCAGGAAGTGGCGCGCCGCCATCGCATTGGGAACCGCCCTCGTCCCGATCTGTCCTGACGGCCGCCCCACCTCCAGCCCTCCCATGCCCTCCCTGCTCGACCGGTTCCGTTCGCATCGCCCTGCCCCGCTCCGTCACCGCCCGCCGCGCACCCGGCGCAACGAGCTGCGCTGGCACTGGAGCTTCGTCGTCATCGGACTCGCGCTGGCCCTCGCCGCCTACTTCTGGTATGTATCCGCGCGATCACTACAGGAACCCGTGCGCCTCGCCTATGGCCCGGGCGACCCCGCGTTCCCTGCCGCCCTCGGCCCGCTCCTCGGCGCCGAGTTCACCGGCGGCAACGAGGTCGAACTCCTGCTGAACGGCGACAACTTCTTCCCGCCCATGCTCGACGCGATCCGCGCCGCGCAGAAGACCATCACGCTCGAAACCTACATCTGGGCGCCCGGCGTCATCAGCGATCGTTTCATCGAGGCGCTCACCGAGCGCGCCCGCGCCGGCGTCAAGGTCCACGTCCTGCTCGACGGCATGGGCACGCTCAAATTCCGCGACGACGACCGCGAACGCCTCGCCGTCGCCGGCGTCGAGGTCATCAAATACGGCCGCCAGCATTGGTGGGAAATCAAGCCCAACATCAACCACCGCACCCACCGCAAGATCCTCGTCGTCGACGGCCACATCGGTTTCACCGGCGGCATGTGCGTCGACGACAAGTGGCTCGGCAACGCCGAATCGCGCGAGGTCTGGCGCGAGACCCAGGTGCGCGTCGAGGGTCCCGCCGTCCGCCAGATGCAGGCCATCTTCGCCGTGAACTGGATGCAGACCACCGGCAAACTCCTCCTCGGCGACGATTATTTTCCGCGCTTCGAATCCGCCGGCCGCACCCCCGCGCAATGCTTCAAGAGCGGCCCCGGCGAAGGCGCCGAATCCGCCCGCATGTCCTACATGCTCGCCATCGCCGCCGCCCGCGAATCGATCGACATCCAGCACGCGTATTTCATCCCCGACGATCTCGCCGTGCAGATGCTGCTCGAAGCCCGCGATCGCGGCGTGCGCATCCGGGTGATCGTCCCCGCGCAAAACGACTCCCGCTTCGGCCGCGCCGCCTCCCGCTCGCGCTGGCGCGAACTCCTCGCCGCCGGCGTCGAGTTTTACCTCTACGAACCCGCGCTCCTGCACAGCAAAACCATGAGCGTCGACGACACGTTCGTCACCGTCGGCTCCGTCAATTTCGACAACCGCTCCTTCAGCATCAACGACGAGATCGCCCTCAACGCCATCGATCCGTCGCTCGGCCGCGCGCACCAGCGGATGTTCGAGGACGACCTCGCGAAATCGACGCCCTACACGTTCGAGGAACACGAGGCCCGCCCGCGCTACATCAAGATTCTCGACCAGTTCTGCGGCCTCTTCCGCTCGCAGCTTTAGTCCCGCCATCGGTCAACGATGGAGCCGCGGCGGGGCGCCGCGGCTCCATCCAGCCGGCTCCTGCTGTAATTCAGTAACAGCAGGCAACCGGGCCTGCTTCGCTCACGCTTCGCACGTCCGCGTCGCCTTCCGCGTTGACGCCTCCGACGCACCTTGCCGCGATAACTGCGCACCGCCTCGTCAACCTTCGTGCGCCCGCCCCGATGTCCGCCCAATCCATACCCGTCGCCCTGCAACTCTGGTCCGTCCGCGAGGACATGAAACGCGATTTCGCCGCCACGGTCGCCGAGGTCGCCCGCATCGGCTACGCCGGCGTCGAGCTGGCCGGCTACGGCAACCTCGACGCCAAGGGCGCGAAGGCCGCGCTCGACGCCGCCGGCCTCCAGGTCGCCGGCATGCACACCAACATCGCCGCGTTGCGCACCAGCCCCGAAACGATCATCGGCGACGCACTGCTGCTCGGCTCGCGTCACGTCACCATTTCCTTCTGGCCGCCGGAACAGTTCGTCTCCGTCGCCGCCGTCGAAAAAATCGCCGAGGAACTCGACGCGATCGGCGCCAAGCTCCGCGCCTCCGGCCTGCAGTTCAGCTATCACAATCACGCCGGCGAATTCAAACGCCTCGATGGCCGTCCCGTCTTCGACTGGCTCCTCGGCGCCGCCTCGCCGCGCCACCTCGGCGCCGAGGTCGACGTTTATTGGGTCCACGCCGGCGGCTACTCGCCGCAGAAATTTCTCCGCGACCACGGCGCGCGGGTGAAACTCATCCACCTCAAGGACGAAACCGAACTCGGCGGCGGCCCGGTCGACTTTGCGCCGATCTTCGAAACCGTCGACGCGATCGGCGCCGCGGAGTGGTTCATCGTCGAACAGGAAAAATACCACCACGCCCCCCTTGTCTCCGTCGCGCATTGCTTCGAGCAGTTGAAAAAATGGGGCCGCGTCTGATCGCACCGACCGTGCAGGAAGCCATGCAGATCAACGCGAGCTCTCGCGGAGCCTTTTCACCTTCGCGACCTTTCGCGTGATTCGCGGGAGGTTCACCACCGCCAACCTTTTCATGAGCAAAAAAACTTCCTTCAACGTCGCCGTCCTCGGGGCCGGCGCGATCGGCCTCGATCACCTCGGTTCGTTCAAGCAACACGCCGCCGTCCGGCTCGCCGCCGTCGCCGATACCTCCGCCGACCGCGCGCGCGACGCCGCGGAGCTGTTCGACGTGCCCTTCGTTTCCGCCGACTATCGCGAGGTCCTCGCACGGTCCGACATCGACGTCGTTTCCATCGCGCTGCCGAACTACCTGCACGCTCCCGTCGCGCTCGCCGCGCTGAAAGCCGGCAAGCACGTGATGATCGACAAGCCGATGGCGACGAATGCCCGCGACGCCGCCAAGCTCGTCGCCGAGGCGAAGAAGCGCCGCGTCGTCCTCATGGTCGGACAGAACAACCGCTTCACGCCCGACGTGCAGACGCTGAAGCAACTCGTCGTGAAAGGGGTTCTCGGTGACGTCTATCACGCGAAAACCGCGTGGACCCGCCGCGCCGGCATTCCGCGCATCGGCTCGTGGTTCACCCAAACGAAATTCGCCGGCGGCGGCAGCACCTACGACATCGGCGTCCACGCGCTCGATCGCTGCCTGTATCTCCTGGGCGAGTTCGACGCCGCGGCGGTCAGCGGGCAGACTTACGCGAAGTTCGGGCCGCGCGGGCTCGGCAACGGCACCTGGGGCAAAAGCGAGGTCGACCCGAAACAGCCGTTCGACGTCGAGGACATGTCCGTCGCGTTGATCAAGTTGAAGAGCGGCCGCACCGTGCTCCTCGAAACCTCGTGGGCCGGGCATCAACCCGTCGCCGATTTCAACGGCACACAACTTTTCGGCACCGAGGCCGGCGCGCTGATGCCGAACCTCCAGCTTTTCCGCAAAACGGAAAACGGCTACTCGACCGAGAGCGTCGCCACCGCCACCGAGCTGGTGAATCCGAACCGCATGAGCCATTTCATCGACGTCCTGCTCGGCCGCGCCGAAGCCTACGTGAAACCCGAGGAGTCGCTCGCGGTGCAAAAGATCCTCGACGCGATCTACGAATCCGCGCGCTCCGGCCGCGAAGTGCGCATCCGCTGATCCGCGGCGCGGTCGGCGGGCGCGGCGTTTCCCCGCCCGGAAACGCGCCGCGCGTTCGCCGCGCCGCTTCATCGTTGCGCACCCCCGCCCCCCGTTTACCTTGCCCGCATGGAATCCGGTGCCGCCTCCGAAGTTCGCGCCACGGTCGAACAACTGCGCCGTTCGCAGATTTACCGCGACTACGAGTCGGCGTTTCGCGAGACCACCGGCCTGCCGCTCAGCCTGCGCCCGCTCGAGGCCTTCGATCTTCCGCACCACGGCGACCCGAAGGAAAACCCGTTCTGCGCGCTCATCGCGAAGACGAATCGCTCCTGTGCCGCTTGCCTCCAGCTCCAGCGCTCGCTCGAAGACTCCGCGAACCTCGAGCCGCGCACGCTCAAATGTTTCGCCGGCCTCTGCGATTCCGCCGTGCCCGTGCGCGTCGGCGAAAACCTCATCGCCTTCCTGCACACCGGACAAATCCTGTTCCACGAGCCCACGCGCCAGGATTTCAAACGGGCCACGCGCGAACTCCTGAAGATGGGCACCGAGTTCGACCTCAAGCAGCTCGAGGAATCGTATTTCCAGTCGCGCGTCGTCACGCGCAAACAATACGAGTCGATCGTCCGCCTGCTCACGATCTTCGCGCAGCACCTCTCCGCCCTGAGCAATCAGCTGCTCGTGAAACGCGCCGTCTCCGAATCGCCCGTGATCGCGCGCGCCCGCAGCTTCATCACCGAGCACCAAAGCGAGGAAATCTCGCTCGGCCAGGTCGCCCAGGCGGTGAACATGAGCGCGTTCTACTTCTGCAAGACGTTCAAGAAGGCGACCGGCCTCACCTTCACCGACTACCTCGCGCGACTCCGCATCGAAAAGGTGAAAAACCTCCTGCTCAACCCGCACAAGCGCGTGAGCGAGGCCGCCTACGAAGCCGGCTTCCAGTCGCTCTCCCAGTTCAACCGCGTCTTTCGCAAGATCGCCGGCGAGTCTCCCACGCGCTACCGCGACCGCCTCCACGGCCCTTCCCACACCGGCCACGCGTAACCGCGCGCATCGCGGCACGACCGGTCTCGAGCTCCGCAGCTCTCCACCCCGCGCGACCGCCACCCGGAAAAACTAAAAGGGGCCGGATAGCTGCGGCCCCCGCCGCGACTACCCGACCCCTAAGAAAGAGCGCCGGCCCCCCCCCGCGCGCCCCCCCACATTTCCCGTTGCACGAAGCAAATGTTTTCG
>JAEYYL010000169.1 GCA_023430825.1 Verrucomicrobiota bacterium
ATGTAGCGCGGCGAGGGCGCCGCGGCTCCATGTTTTTGTGCGGGCGAGATGAACTCGGCAACTTTGAGTGCTGGGGCTGAAACCCGGCGTGGACGCCGGGTTCCACCTATGGGAGTTCGATTTTGGCGGGGGTGAGGTTTTCGCTCGTGGCTTCGAGGGTGATGGGGCCTTCGCCGGTGGATTGGAGGATGATTTGGGCGAGGCCGTTGAAGGTGCTGCGCTGCCAAGTCGGTGCGGGCGTGTCGATGCGGACGGTGGCAGGGTGGAGTTGCTTAAGGGTGTCGCGGGTGCCCCAGTCTTCATAGCGCGTGGCCTCGATGCGGAGGACGTTGTTGGTTTCGCGGAGCGTCGAGACGTCGAGCGCGAGCGTGCGACGGGCTTCGGCGGGAGTGGCGTTTTGATATAAGGGGACGCCGTTGAGCGTGGCGGTTTGGTTGGTGCCGAGGGCGTTGAGGAGGAGCGTGGCGGTTTCGCCGTCGGCGAGCGTCGGACGATCGAAGGTCGCTTCGAACAGGTTCTGGCCGGTCTTGATCGAGCCATCCGGAGCGTTCCATTCGCCGAGGCGAAGCGTGCGGATCTGCGGGAGGAATTGATCGGGCTCGTGGCTCGACGGATCGCCGTTGCCGACGCCGAGAATGCGGGCGGGGCCGTGGAGCTTGAAGGTCACCGGGACGTTCGCGGTGGGGACGAGGCGGCCTTGGGCGTCGCGGGCTTCGAGGGTGATGATGGCGATGTCGCGGTTGCCGGCGGCGAGCGCGGTGCGGTCGGGCACGAGCGCGAGCGCGGCGGGTTCGCCGGTGGTTTCGATTTTCGTCGTGGCGATTTCCTTCCCGTCGCGGAAGCCGCGGGCGAGGAGTGTGCCGGGCGTGTATTCAACGTTCCACGACAGGTGTCCGTTGCGCGGCATCGTCTGGCGGCCGAGCGACGTGTCGTTGAGAAACAGTTCGACCTCGTCGCAATTGCTGTGGGCGCGGACCTCGATCTCCTCGCCTTCGCGGCCGGTCCAGTCCCAGTGCGGGAAAACGTGGAGGACGGTTTCGTCGGTCCACCAGGATTTGAGATAGTAAAAGCTGTCTTTCGGGAAACCGCATTGGTCGAGGATGCCGAATTGCGAGCCGGTGGCGGGCCAGCCGAAGGGCGTCGGTTCGCCGCGGTAATCGAAGCCGGTCCAGTAGATCACGCCGGCGGCCCAG
Source organism: Verrucomicrobiota bacterium (assembly GCA_023430825.1). GTDB lineage: Bacteria > Verrucomicrobiota > Verrucomicrobiia > Opitutales > Opitutaceae > Opitutus. The sequence goes on from JAEYYL010000169.1 coordinate 1,194, forward strand.
GGGCGGGCGACGTAGTAGTTCCAGCCGAATTCGCAGTTGCCGCCGGAGGAGCCGTCTTCCTGCGGGGCGAGGTGGGCGCGGGCGGTATCCGTGACGTAGATACCGCGGGTTTGTTGCGTGGTGGTTTCCTCGGTGCCGAGGATGATTTGTTCGGGATATTCGGCGTGCTGGCGGTCGATGTTGGCCTGGCGGACGTAGTTCACGCCGGCGACCTCGATCTTCGAGGAGATGCCGCCCCAGCCGCCGCTGATGGAGGCGACGACGCGGCGCGTGGGGTCGAGGCGTTGCGCGAAATCCTGCATGGGGACGGTGAGCTGCGCGCCCTTGATGTTGCCCTCGATGGCCCATTCCTCGTTGCCGATCGACCAGAGGATGATGCTGGGGTGGTTGCGGCCGCGACGGATCATGCGCTCGAGCTGGCCGAGGTGATACGGATTGATGCCCATCAGGCGGTTCTCGTCGATGATGAGGACGCCGAGACGGTCGGCGGCGGCGAGGAGCTCGGGCGTGGCGGGATTGTGCGAGGCGCGATAGGTGTTGGCGCCCATTTCCTTCAGGCGGCGGAGGCGGAATTCCTGGAGGGCGTCGGGGAGCGCGACGCCGACGCCGGCGTGGTCCTGGTGGTTGTTGGTGCCTTTGAGGACAACGTGCTGGCCGTTGAGGAAAAAACCACGGTGCGGGTCGAAGCGGATCGTGCGAATGCCGAAGGGCGTTTCGTAGCGGTCGAGGATGCGGTCGCCATCGCGGAGCGTGGTGACGAGGCGGTGGAGCGCGGGGGTGTCGAGGGACCAGAGTTGCGGTGAGCGGAGGCGGGCGATGTCGGTGTGCGTGACGGTGCTGCCGGGCGCGAGCGGGCGGGCGTTGACGGACGAGTGCGCGAGGCGGCGTCCGTCGGGGGCGAGGATTTCCTGGTCGATCGTGTAGGCGGCGGGCGTGCGGCCGTGGTGGTTGACGATGACCTCGGAGGTGATCGTGGCGGAGTTGCCGGAGACGTCGGTGCGGACCCAGGTGCCGTCGCGGGCGACGTGGAGCGGCGAGGTTTTGATGAGCCAGGCGTGGCGATAAAGGCCGGCGCCCTCGTAGAACCAGCCCTCTTCCATCGTGGCATCGACGCGGATCGCGAGGGTGTTTTCTCCGCCGAAGTTGAGGTATTCGGTGAGGTCGTAGCTGGCGCCGACGTAGCCGCTGGGTTCTTCGCCGACGTAGAAGCCGTTGATGAAGACGCGGGCGGCGCGGTAAGCGCCGTCGAGGTCGAGGCGGATGCGGCGGCCGAGGTCGGTGGACGGGATCTGAAACGTGCGGCGATACCAGCCGACGCTGTGTTCGGGGAAGTGGCGGCCGATGGCTTTGTAGCCGTGGCTGGCGGTGGCGCGTTGATCGAAGGGCAGTTCGACGGCCCAGTCGTGGGGAATGTCGACGGTGCGCCAGGCGCGGTCGTCGAAGGCGGGGCTGGCGGGGCCGTCGCCGAAGCCGGTTTTGGCGAGGTAAGAGAAGTAGCCGGTGGCGTGGCCGAAGTCGCGGTCGGGATCGGTGGCGTGGCCGAGGGCGAAGCGCCAGCCGGTGTCGAGGGAGAGGCTTTCGCGCGGGGAGGCGTTGGCGGAGGCGACGGTGGCGGTGGAAATTAACGCGAAGAGCGCGAAGAGGAGGACGGGCGAGGCGAGGAAGCGAAGCGGGGAGAACAGGCGCGCGACTTGGGGCGTAGGCATGGGGTCGAGGTTGTCGCGAGGGGGAAGGATCGGCGAGCCTGGGTGAGTGGATGGGGAGAAAATACGCGGCGGTTGAGCGAGAGATTAGGAAGCGCGATAGCGAGCCGCGAGGTTGAGGACGGAGAATGGCCGCAAAGAGGCGCAGAAGGCGCAAAACGGATCGATCCTCACGCTCCGCGCTCTCCGCGACCTCTGTGTTAACCCGGATACGTCACACTCGAATCAACCAAGTCATGGTTCACAGAGGGCACTGAGCTCTGACACAGAGGCAGCAGGAGGCCACAAGGTGTTGGATGCGTTTGTTGCGAAAACGAGGCGGATTGGAAGGGGAAGCCAGATAGGATCGGTGAATTCTCCTCGGTGAACTCCGTGTCGGAGTTCTGTGCGCTCTGTGACCAATCGTTTTCTTCATCATGGGTGTGATGGATGCGGGTTAACCGACGAAGGCGCGGTGCGGGCGATGCCACCAGCAGCCGGCGAGGAGGGCGCCGGCGGTGTAGGCGAGGAGGTCGCGGGCGTCGCTGGTGACGTGCGCGAAGAGGAGCGGCGCGGCAAACTCGGCGGCGGCGGACCACACGGCGAGGTGGAGGGCGATCTCGCGCCAGCGCGGCGGGGCGTCGTCGGTGCGGAGGTGGAGCTGGCGTTGAACCCAGAGCGCGAGTGGCAGAGCGGCGGGGATCAGGAGGAGGTCGTTGAAGTAGCCGTGGAGAAACGCGGAGTGCGTGTGCGCGTGCAGGTAGAAGCGGTTGAGCGCGTAGAGCGCGCACGCGACGAGGCAGAGCGGGTCGAGGGCGTAGGCGAAACGTTTCACCAGGGGAGGCGGCGGGCGTGGTTGGGGCTAAACCGCAGGCAACGCAAAGAGCGCGAAGCGAAGCCGTAACAATTCAGTTCAACCACGAATGGACACGAAGAGATGCGAAGGAAACAAGAGCTCGGATCTCGATCTCAAGCGGCTCACCGAAGGGTGGGTCACTTGCTCGATGTGAGGAGGCTGAGTCGTCCTCCGCCGTTCGTGTCCTTTGGGTCCATTCGTGGTTCTCCTTCTGAATGGTTCCCGGCCAAGAGGCGAACCTGGGGGGGGGCCGATACGCTGGATCGAAAGCTCAGTTTTCAGCGTCTTCCGTTTGGGTTCAAAGCAGCGCGGCGATGAGCAGCCCGCTGCCGAGGGCGAGCAGGAGGCGGAGGACGAAGGGCGGGAGGTAGGGAGGAAGGGACATGACGCCGGAATCAAACGCCGGTCGGAGCGGCAGGCAAATGCGTTGAAGGGGGTTATCGGGCGAGGGGGATCATTTCGCTGGCGGCGAGGAGGAGGGCGCCGACGGCGAAGATCTCCGTGTGCGTGGGCGCGAAGCCTTCGGGAGCGGCGCCGACGGGCTGGACGTGTTGGAGCCGGCCGCCCGGGGTGACGGATTCGGCGAGGGCGTGCCAGGCGCGGCGGGCGGCGGGTTCGACGGCGGCGGGGTCGAGGAGGCCGCGGTTCAGGCCCCACGCGAGGCCGTAGGCGTAGAAGGCACTGCCGCTGGTTTCGCGCTCGGTGTGTGTATCCGGATCGAGGAGACCGACGCGCCAGAGGCCGTCGGGTTGTTGCGTGGCGAGGACGGCGCGGGTCAGGTCGCGGAAGAGTTGGACGTAGCGCGGATAGTCGGCGTGGTCCTCTGGGAAGAGATCAAGGACGCGGGCGAGGCCGGCGTAAACCCAGCCGTTGCCGCGCGACCAGTGGATGGTCTGGCCGTTGGGCTCGCGGAGATCGAGGTAGCCCTCGTCGCGCAGATAGAGGCCGATCTCCGGGAGGAAGAGCCGTTCGGTGGCGATCCACCACTCGCGGTTCATGAACTCGAGGTAGCGCCGGTCGCCGGTGGTCGTCCAGAGTTGGAGCCAGGCGACCGGCGCCATGAAGAGGGCGTCGCACCAGGACCAGTGGTCGGTGCAGTGGGGTGTGCCCCAGTCGAAGCGGGCGGCGGTGGGGTGTTGGAGGATGCGATCGAAGCGTTCGCGCGAAGGTGCGAGCATGTGCGGTTCGCCGAAGTGGTCGTGGAGTTCGAGGTAGGCCTGGATGACGCAGTGGTCGTCGGCGTGGTAGATTTTTTCGTGCGGTTGCCAGTCGAGGGCTTCGGCTTGTTGGAGCATGCGGTCGCGGTTGCGGCGGTCGGGCGAGACGCGATCGAGGGCGAGCACCCCGATGTAGAACGGCGCGATCTCCCAGCCGCGCGGCGGGTAGTGTTCGGGCGGGGGAAAATGGGCCCACTGCCAGTCGGCGGCTTGTTGGGCGAGCGCGAGGATGGCGTCCGCGTCGAGCGGGCGGTCGAGGTCGGGGGTGGGCGCGGCGCGGGACGGCGGGTGGGTGGGCGCGGAGGAAGCGCGCATGCGATGAGTGACGGGTGCCCAGATGAGCGTG
>JAEYYL010000195.1 GCA_023430825.1 Verrucomicrobiota bacterium
TGGTGGAGGTGAGGGGAGTTGAACCCCTGTGCCCCTGACCTTCGCGCACCGCATCTACCGTGTTTAGCATGACTTTAATCTCGCCGGAACCAAGCCGTCACACGCGCTAAGATCCCAGCCAGTCCCCAGATGAAGATACGGCGCGCAGTCCGCGGACGGCGCCGCGCGCTATGCCTGCTGTCGACGTTAGTCACGACTAGCAGGTGTCGTCGGACCAACGAGGCAGCCTAATTAGGCCGCCATGGGCATTTCTTCGTAGTTGCCTATTATTTTTTTCGAGGAGCGTTTAACGAGAGATCCCCGACTCTCGACAGGCAGCGGCGCACTCCAACCAAGGGTAGAATCCGGAACACCCCCAAAATCGAAAAATTGGGATAAGCCGAAACGACCGAGTGCGAACCAATCAAAGAACGGACCGCCCACCATGCGCCGTTCCCCGCGAAGATCAAGCGCGCCGCGCACCTGCCACCCCGCCAGCCCCGCCGACCGCCACCGCAGGCCCCCCGGAGCGCTCATGCCCGGTGGTAGCTCAACTGATTTATCGCGCCGGCGCTTCGCCTTCGCCGCTGCACCCTTGTGCCACACCCGCGCTCCTGTTTCTCTTCCTCAACCCCCGCTCCTCCCCATGAGCGCCGAACGCCCCTCGCTCGAAGGTCTGCGCATCGATCGCACGAAAGCGCCGGCATCCCGCGCGCCCTCCCGTCGCGTGCTCGCCATCGTCGCCTTCGTTGTCCTCGCCGCCGTCGCCGCATGGGCCTGGTTCACCCGCGAAAAACCCATTCCCGTCCGCACCGCCGCCGCCCGCGAAATCGCCGCCGGCCAGCCCGCCACGCTCCTCAACGCCTCCGGCTACGTCACCGCCCGCCGCCTCGCCACCGTCTCCTCCAAGGTCACCGGAAAAATCGTCGAGGTCCTCGTCGAGGAGGGCACCCGCGTCGAAACCGGCCAGGTCCTCGGCCGTATCGACGACTCGAATACAACCGCCAGCCTCCGGCTCGCCGAAGCCCAGCTCGAAGCCGCCCGCCAGTCGCTCGCCGAGACCGACGCCACCCTCGCCCTCGCCGAACTCGACCTCCGCCGCCAGTCCGAGCTCGCCGCCAGCGCCATCATCTCGCCCGCCGAACTCGATCGCGCCGAAGCCGGCGCCCGCGCCCTCCGCGGCCGCCGCAACCGCCAGCTCGCCGATATCGCCATCGCCGAACGCCAGGTCGAGGTCTGGCAGCAACAGCTCGACGACACCGTCATCCGCGCGCCCTTCGCCGGCGTCGTCACCTCGAAAAACGCCCAGCCCGGTGAGATGATTTCACCCATGTCCTCCGGCGGCTTCACCCGCACCGGCGTCTGCACGCTCGTCGACATGACCTCGCTCGAAATCGAGATCGACGTGAACGAGTCCTACATCAATCGCGTCGAACCCCACCAGCCCGTCGTCGCCACGCTCGATTCCTACCCCGATTGGAAAATCCCCGCACGCGTCATCGCCATCATCCCCACTGCCGACCGCCAGAAAGCCACCGTCCGCGTGCGCGTCGGCTTCGACCAGCTCGACGCACGCATCCTCCCCGACATGGGCGTGAAGGTCGCCTTCCAAAGCGCCCGCGCCGAGCCCACCGACTCGACCGCGCAACGCGCCGTCATCGTCCCGCGCACCGCCGTCCGCTCGCGGAACGGCCGCGACATCGTCTGGGTCGTTCGCGACCGCCGCGTCACTTCCCGCGCCGTCGCTGTCGCCGCGAAAAACGGCGACGAAACCACGCTCGCCGCCGGCCTCGCCGCCGGCGAATCCGTCGTCGTCGAAGGTCCCGAGGATCTCGCCGACGGCGCACTCGTCACCCCCTCCGCCCGATAGCTCGCTTCGCAACCTGCGCGTGGCCCTGCGCGTGAGCGCTGGGATTTCCGCCCACTCTGCTCCACCCTTCTTCCGCGACCGCACCTCGCACCGCTTTCTCATGAGCACCGCCGACCCCACCCTGATCCGCGTCAAAGGCGTCAACAAAACCTACCAGCGCGGCTCCGAGGACATCCACGTCCTCGCCGACCTCGAGCTCACCGTCAAACGCGGCGAGTTCCTCGCCCTCATGGGCCCGTCCGGCTCCGGCAAATCCACCCTCCTCAATCTCATCGGCGGCCTCGACCGCCCCACGAGCGGCGCCATCGAAATCGACGGCGGCCGCATCGACGAACTCTCCGACCGCAAGCTAGCCGACTGGCGCGCCCACCACGTCGGCCTTGTTTTCCAGTTCTACAATCTCATCCCCGTGATGACCGCCGAGCGCAACGTCGAGCTACCGCTCCTCCTCACGCATCTCTCCAAATCCGAACGCCGCGCGCACGTCGCCACCGCCCTCGGCGTCGTCGGCCTCGCCCACCGCACCGGCCACTACCCGCGTCAGCTTTCCGGCGGTGAACAGCAGCGCGTCGGCATCGCCCGCGCCATCGTCACCGATCCGACGATCCTCCTCTGCGACGAACCCACCGGCGACCTCGACCGCAAGGCCGGCGACGAGATCCTCTCGCTCCTCCAGGCCCTCAACCGCGAGCACGGCAAAACCATCATCATGGTCACCCACGACCCGCACGCCGCCACCCGCGCCACCCGCACCGTCCACCTCGACAAGGGCCAACTCTCCGCCACGCAACCCGCGTAACTCTCATCGGCCCCATCCTTCCGATCCGTCGGATCGGGCCGCTCCGTCCGACTCGTCCACCAGGCACCGCGCCACCCCATGAAATTTTTCTCCCTCGTTGCCAGCAACCTGAAGCGGAAAAAAGCCCGCACGCTGCTCACGCTGCTCTCGATCCTCGTCGCCTTCTTCCTCTTCGGCCTGCTCTGCGCCTTGCGCAAATCCCTCGACGGCGGCGTCAGCATGGCCGGCGCCGACCGGCTCATCACCCGCCACCGCGTCTCGATCATCCAGATGCTCCCCGTCGCCTACCGGAACCGCATCGCCGCGCTCCCCGGCGTCTCCGCCATCGCCTCCCAATCCTGGTTCGGCGGCATCTACCAAGACCCCGCCAATTTCTTCCCGAGCATGCCCGTCGATCCCGCGGTCTTCCTCGAGATGTATCCCGAGTTCGTCCTGCCCGCCGACCAGAAGGAAACGTGGTTCAAAACCCGCACCGGCGCGATCGTCGGCCGCACCACCGCGGACCGCTTCGGCTGGAAAATCGGCGACCGCATCCCGCTCAAATCCCCCATCTGGCAGCGCGCCGGCGGCGGCGACTCGTGGGAGTTCGACCTCGTCGGCATCTACGACGGCGCGAAAAAGGGCACCGACACCACACAGTTCTTTTTCCACTACGACTACTTCGACGAGGGCCGCCAGTGGGGCAAGGGCACCATTGGCTGGTTCGTTATCCGCATCGCCGACCCCGCCCAAGCCGACGCGATCGCCGCACGCGTCGACCAGGAGTTCGCCAACTCGCCCACCGAAACAAAAACCGAACCCGAGGGCGCCTTCGCCGCCGGCTTCGCCCAGCAGATCGGCGACATCGGCCTCATCGTCACCGGCATCCTCACCGCCGTGTTCTTCACGATCCTGCTCGTCGCCGGCAACACCATCGCCCAAAGCGTGCGCGAACGCACCGAGGAGATCGGCGTCCTCAAGGCGATCGGCTTTCCCAACGGACTCGTCCTCACGCTCGTCCTCGCCGAGTCCTCCCTGATCGCCGCCCTCGGCGGCCTCACCGGCCTCGGCCTCGCGTGGCTGCTCACCGCCGGTGGCAGCCCCATGCCGACAATGCTCCCCGTATTCTATTTTCCGCTACAAGATATCCTCCTCGGCCTCGCACTCGTCGTCGCGCTCGGCCTCGTCACCGGCGCCCTTCCCGCCCTGCAAGCCATGCGCCTCGGCACCGCCGAAGCCCTCCGCCGCCAAACCTGACAAAAACCGTTTCCCCGCGAATCACGCCAATCACCGCGAATCCGATCGGACCGCCCTTCATCCATTCGCGATCATTCGCGTGATTCGCGGGCAACCCACTTCTCCGCCATGATCAACTGGCTCTCCCAGATCGCCTCGATCACTGCCGCCAACCTCAAGACGCTGCCCGAACGCCGCGGCACCGCCATCGCCGCCGCCGTCGGCATCGCTGGCGTCGTCGCCGTCCTCGTCGGCGTCCTCTCCATCGCCGAAGGCTTTCGCCGCGCCATGACCGTCTCCGGCTCGCCCGACGTCGCGCTCGTCCTGCGCAGCGGCGCCGACAGCGAAATGACCAGCGGACTCAGCCGCGCGCAAACCCGCCTTATCGCCGACGCCCCCGGCCTCGCTCGCAACGCCGCCGGTCCCCTCGCCTCCGCCGAACTCTTCGTCATCATCAACCTCCCGAAACGCTCCACCGGCACCGACGCCAACATCCCCCTCCGCGGCATCTCCCCCGCCGCCTACGACGTGCGCGGCAACATCGTCCTCACCG
>JAEYYL010000212.1 GCA_023430825.1 Verrucomicrobiota bacterium
AACGCTACACACCGCCACCGATACCTAAACCGGCGTCGCCATCCGCATCCTTCCAGCACCGAAACCGAAAAAACACCCTCCGACGACGCGACCGATCAACCGCAACCTAAGTCCGACAGACTCCTAGCGCTGCACCCTCTTCGAAAAGCGGTCCGGCCGATCATGGTCGACCGCCCTCCGTCGCGTTCAACGCCGCGATCCGGTTCGGGTTAAAAAACCGCAACCCTTGGCGAAAAATCCACAAGTAACCCCGGCCCGAGGCGCGTATAATCCCGCCACCTCCGTGGTTCGCTCTTTCCCGATCTTCCAGGCGCGCGGTTTCACCCCGCCGCGACCCGGCCGCCGGATTGCGTGCGCCCGCTGCTATTGTCCGCAACCGCCCCTTCTTGCATGAATACCACCCGCCGCCGCCCGCTTCGCTCATGCGCTTTCGTTGCCGCGGCGCTCCTCGCCGGCCTAGCCTTTACCTCCGGCTGCTCGCTTCCCGCGAGCTCCACCACCGCGAACATCCCGCCGTCACCCCCGCCCGCCGAAGCCCGCTCCGTCGCCACGCCCGCCGACGGCTACCGCGGCATCTGGTATTCCCTCGGCTCCCGCGGCGCCGGCGATGTCAAATACTCCGGCGGCCTCGGCACCTACACCTCCAGCCACACGCCGATGGCCGTTTACGCGCCCGCCGTCGATCGCACCTTCTTCACCTACGGCGGCACCCCCGCCCCCGATCGACGCCAGCTCCAAATCATGGTCGGCGTTTTCGACCATGCCCGCCGCCGCCTCGCGCGCCCCGTCCTCCTCCTCGACAAACCCGAGGTCGACGACCCCCACGACAACGCCTCCCTCAACCTCGACGACGCCGGCCACCTCTGGGTCTTCGCCAGCGGCCGCAACACCGCCCGCCCCGGCGTCATCTTCCGCAGCCAGCGGCCCTTCGACATCTCCCAGTTCGACCGCATCGCCACGCAAGCCTTCACGTATCCACAACCCTGGCACACCCCCGGCCGCGGCTGGCTCCTCCTCTTCACCCAATACACCGCCGGCCGCGAACTCTACTGGAAGACCAGCCCCGACGGCTTCACGTGGAGCGCCGACCACAAACTCGCCGGCTTCGGCGGCCACTACCAGACCAGCGCCCACCACGCCCCCACCGGCACGATCGCCACCTTCTTCAACTACCACCCCGGCGGCGACGTCGACCGCCGCACCAATCTCTACTACGCCCAAACCACCGACCACGGCGCCACCTGGACCACCGTCGACCGCCGTCCGCTCACCCTCCCTCTCGCCACCATCGACAACCCCGCGCTCGTCGCCGACCTCGAATCCGCCGGCGAACTCCTCTTCACCTGCGACCTCAACTTCGATGCCCACGGCCGCCCCATCCTCCTCTACGTGATCGGTCGCGACGCCCGCCCCGGCCCCGCCACCGCCCCGCGCGAATGGCGCGTCTCCCACTGGACCGGCTCCGCGTGGGAAACGCACACCGTCACCACTTCCGATCACAACTACGACATGGGCAGCCTCTACGTCGAAAACGACGCCTGGCGCATCGTCGCCCCCACCGCTCCCGGCCCGCAACCCCACGGCGTCGGCGGCGAGATGGTCCTCTGGATCAGCCGCGACCAAGGCCGCACCTGGACCGCGCCACAGGCCCTCACCCAGGCCAGCCGCCACAACCACAGCTACGCTCGCCGTCCGCTGCACGCCCGCGACCCGTTCTACGTTTTCTGGGCCGACGGCGACCCGCGTCACCTCAGCCCTTCCCAGCTCTACTTCGCCGACTCCACCGGCCGCGAAGTTCACCCCATGCCCTCCACGATCGCCACCGATGACATTCCCGTTCCTGCCTCCCGCTGAAGCGCTCCGTCGTCTCACGGCGAAACTCATTTCCACCGCCTTGCTCGTCGTCACCTGCGCCGGCGTTCCCGCCTCCGCCTCGGACGCGATTTCACGGCTCGTCCCCTTCGCGCCCGCCGCCGATTCCCGCGACTCAATCCCACTCCCCGCCACCGTCCCCTCCGCGCTCACCACGCACTCGCGCACGCAGTTCGCCGCCTTCTGCGACACCGCAGGCCACCTCGTCCTCGCGAAACGTCCTCTCGGAGCCGATACCTGGGAAACCCAACGCACGCTCCACCGCGGCCTTTCCGCCGATTCCATCGCCGCGATCTCCCTCGCCGTCGACGGCGCCGGCCACCTCCACGTCGCCTGGCAGGATCGCGACCGGCCCTTCGACTACGCTCGCTCCCACGAGCCGCTTTCCCTCGATCTCACCCCGCCCGCACCGCTCGACGGCCCACCGGCAACCCACGGCGCCCATCCGCAACTCCACGCGCTTCCCAGCGGCGATCTGCTCCTCCTCTATCGCGACCGAAACTCGCCGCACGGCTCAATCGGCCTGAAACGCTACGAGACCGCCAGCCGGCGCTGGTCCACCGTTCAACCCGTCCTCCTCGCCGGCGGCGCCGGCCAACATCCCGAGTTCTCGCTCGACGTCGACTATTCCGGCCGGCTGCACCTCGCTTGGACCTGGTTCAACCCGTCCGACGGATCATCCCGCGACCTCGCCTACGCCCGCTCGGTCGATCGCGGCAACACCTGGACCCGCACCGACGGCACCCCGCTTTCGCTCCCGCTCACGTCCTCGAATTCCGAATACGCCGCCCGCGCCGCGCTCGCCACGCCCGGCCCTCCTACCCTCGGCGCCGATCGCGAGGGCCGCCCCTTTCTCTGCAGCTCCTGGGCCCCCGAGCCCGGCGCCGCCCCGCAGCTCCAAATCCTCCGCCCCGACCGCGATGCCTGGCAGATCATCCCCGGCCCCCCCGCCCCGCCCGCCACCCGCGCCACCGTCCTCGTCGATTCCGCCTGGAATCACGCCGCGCTCCATCTCGTTTACCACGACACCGCCTCGCAACGTCTCGTCGCCGCCACCCGCCCGGGCCACGCCCCCGGCCCCGCCGGCTGGACTCTCCGCGTCCTGACCAACGGCGAATCGCCCGGCCCCGAGCTCTCGCTCGATCGCGTCCTCTGGCGCCGCCTCGTGCAGCTCCACGT
>JAEYYL010000256.1 GCA_023430825.1 Verrucomicrobiota bacterium
CCGGCGCGCAAATCGCGTCGCGGCCGCCATGGCAGTGGTGGCCGCGCCGCCGCCAGCGCGCTGCGCATCGGCCATGTGCTCGGCGCGGCGTTGACGAATCGGCGCGTGATCGAACCGGTCGAGACGCGGCTGCTGGTGTGGGTGGGGCTGGGGCTGCTCGCGCTGGCGGTGCTCTGTGTCGTGTTTCCGCGCGCGGTCGCTTACCCGGGTGGCGTGATGCTGACCTGGTTCGCGCTCGCGTTGCTGTATCGCAGCGTGCGGCTGCGGCGCGGCCGCCGATAGACGATGGCGTTGGCGGACGTGGGGTCTGGCCTGATCGCGGGGAAACGGGGAACTCGCGACAGGTTTGCCGCACTGTAGCCGACCGGGCGACCACCGCCGGGAAATCGCTTGCCTCACCCCTGAGCCCGTGAACACTCCGGAGCGATTACACCGGCCCCCCGGCCCAGCAAACCATCGCGGGCATGCGCCCGCTCGACTACATGGACGACACGCCCGCCAAGGAAAATCCCCAAAAGGATTTCAACAAACTCGACCTGAGCCAGCTCCAAGGCTTCAGCTTCGGCACCCAATGGACCCAGGACAAATCGTCCCCTTCCGATTCGCGCGATCGCCCCGATCGCCCGCGTCGCGAAGGCGGTCCCGAACGCCGTGAAGGTTTCGGCGGAGCCGGACCCGAGCGCCGCGACCGGCGCGCGTTTCGCAAACCGGCGGGTGACGATCGCGGCGGCAGCGGATCGGCGGGCGGTCCGCCGGTCGGCGGCGGTCAGAGCGAGGCGCCGGCACCGCAGCGGCGCGAATATTCCGGCGACCGCGGTCCGCGGCGCGAGTATCAAGGCGGCCCCCGGCGCGACGGTCCGGGCGGCGGCGATCGCGGCGGTCCGCGTTACGGCGGCGGTGGCTACGGTGCGCGCGAGATGCAGGATCGCGGGCCTTACGAGAGCCCGTTGTTCAATGTCGCGTTCTATCCGGAGGACACGAGTTTCAGCGCGCTGGCGAAGACGATTCGTTCGTCCTGCCGCACGATCGAGTTGTTCGAGATCGCGCGCACGGTGATCGGCAAGGCCGATCGCTTCGTCGTCGTGCTCACGCGCAAAACCGGTCTCGGCGGCGAGGGTCGCCAGGACGACGCGTCGGTCGCGGGCGGTGCGGGCCGGCAATCGATTTATCTTTCGGTGCCGGACGGGCTGCCGTTCGAAAGCGACGAGGCGGCGCTGAATCATGTGCTGACGCATCACCTCGGCCGTTTCTTCGATCTCGCCGAGGTTGAAGTGGACCCGCCGAAGGGAAATTTCCAGGTGATCAACAAGTGTGGCGTGACGGGTGAGTTACTCGGGCCGCCGAATTATCACCGCTATCAGCAGATCGTGCAGCAGCATTATGCGTCGAAGATTTCGCGCATGCCGCTCGAAGCCTTCAAGAACCGCATCGAAACGGTGCGCGATCCGGAAGTCGTCGCGCAGTGGCTGGAGAAGATGAAGAAGACCACGCGCTACACGTGGAAGCAGGGCTCGAAGCCGGCGGCGCCGGCCGCGCCCGCCGCTCCGGCGGCCACGGTGGCGGCGGATTCCGGCGAACCGATCGCGGCGGCGGCGCTCGCGGAGGTCGCGGCGCAGGAAGGCTCCACCACGCCCGAGTCGGCGCCCGCGCTGACGTTCGACGCGTTCGAGGATGCGCGCACTTATTTGCTGACGCATGCGCGCGAGAAGCTCGTGCGGCCGGTCGAGACGGCGCGGTTTCACGGCAAGCTCGTGGAGACGATGCCGGCCGGCGAGATCCGCCGCGCGGTCGAAGGCGCGCTGGAGCGTCAGCGTCGTTTCCCGCTGGATACGGCCAACGCCCTGCGTGGCCGTCTCCGCCGCGAGCATTTCACGATCTTCAAGAAAGGCTCGAAAGGCATCAGCTACGTCTGCGCGGTGAAGCGGAAATTCCGCGTGCCGGGCCAGACGTTTGCGGAGACGATCAGCGCACTCATCTCGTTCATCGAGGCCAACCCGATGGTGCGCGCGAGCGAGTTGCCGGCGAAGTTCCTGGGCATCGAATTGCCAGCGCAGCCGAAAGCCGCGCCCGCACCGGTGGAAGGCGCCGCGGAGGCGCCCGCTGAAGCCGCCCCCGCCGCACCGGCGCCCGAGCTGACGATTGATCAACGCGCGAAACTCAGCCGCATGCAGGGCGACCTGCGCTGGCTCGTGACGGAAGGTTACGTGACCGAGTTCATCGACGGCCGGTTGTTCGCACCGCCGCCGATGGTCGAGGCACGGAAGAAGGAAGTGGAAGCGGCGGAGCACGATCCGGAAAACTTCCCCGAGGCTCCGCCAGCGGAGAAGCCCGCGCCGGCGCCCGCTCCGGCAGTGGCCGAATCTGCGCCCGCTGAACCGGTCGCGGCGACGCCGCCGCTCCCGAGTGATCCGGTCGCGCAGGAAGCCAGTCCGATTCCGAATCTGCCTGACCCTGTGACGCCGGTGCCGGCGGTCGATACGCCTCCGGCTGAAGCCGCGACGCCGCCGGCCGCGGAAGCGCCGACATCGGAAGCTCCCGCACCCGAAGCGCCAGCCGCGGAAACGCCGGCTCCGGCCGCGACCGAGCCCGGCTCCGAGGAAAAACCGACGCCGTCGCAGCCGGCTTGACGCATGGCGCGCTGCCAGCGCGGAAGTGACATTTATCGCGCCGCCGCACCGTAACGGGTGCGGCGGCTTTTTTTCGTTAAGCGAGTGGCAACGGAACGTTGTGTCGGTGTCGCCGCCTGGCGGTCGCATCCCCAGGAGGCGGTGCAAGCGGGGAGAACGAGCACACCGTCAGCGGAGGCGAACCGTGTGCGATTCGTCGGCGGCAATACCGAGATCGAGATGCCAGGTCGTTGGAGGAAGAAAGCCGTCGATTTTTTCCGGCCACTCCACGGCAAGGCACCAGGGGGAAACGAGGAAATCCTCCAGCAGCAGGTTCTCGATCTGTTGCGCGTTGTCCAAACGGTAGGCGTCGAGGTGCACGAGCGTGCGCGCCGGACCGCGGTGCACCGTATAAATGTTGAACGTGGGACTGGTCACCGGTTCGGGGATGCCGAAACCGCGCGCGAGGCCCTGGACGAAAGTGGTCTTGCCGACGCCGAGATTGCCGTGGAGCGCGAGCGCGACATCGACGGGAAGAGCCGCGGCGAGCGCGTTCGCGAACTGCTGGGTTTCGGTGGCGGAGCGCGTGGTGACCCCGGCACGGAGTTGAGCGACGATGTCCATGCGCGGTCAGCGAAGATGTTCGTAGCCGCGGAAATCGTCGAGATTCACGGCGGTGGAGGGACGTTCGCCGGGGCGGACGAAGCGGCCGATACAGGTGAGCGGTGTGCGGGGAAAGGCGCGGCGCCAGCCCTGTTCGAAACGCGGGCGCGGAGATTTCGCGGCGAACGCAAAGACGAGTTCGTAATCCTCGCCATCGGTGAGCGCGGCGCGCAAGTCCGCGCGCGCCCGGCGCGGGATGGCGTCCGGTTCGAGCGCGGGCACGGCGCCGCGCGGCGTGAGGGCGTGCAGGTCTTTGGCCAGACCGTCGCTGACGTCCATCATCGCGCGCACGCCGGATTGGGCGGCGAGCCAGGCGCCCTCGTCGAGGCGCGGAGCGAATTTGAAATGATGTTCCGAGCGCAGGCTGTCGCCGAGCGCGCCGGTGACGTAAATCCAGTCGCCGAGCGCGGCGCCGGTGCGGGTGAGCGAACGCGCGCCGGACGCTTCGCCGAGCAGCGTGAGGCTGGCGGCGACCATGCCGTCGGCTTGCGCGACGTCGCCGCCGACGATCGGCACGCGATAACGTCGGGCGGCCGCGGCGAGGCCGCGATAAAACGATTCGAGCCAGCGGAGGCTGACGCGCGCGTCGAGCGTGAGTGCGAGCACGGCCGCGGTCGGCCGGCCGCCCATGGCGGCGAGATCGCTGAGATTGCGTTTGAGGAGTTTGGCGCCGACGGCGCGTGCGGGGACGCGATCGTTGAAGTGACGCGGATAGATGACCGGATCGACGGTGATCAACTGGCGACCGCGCGAGGGCGGGAGCACGGCGCAGTCGTCGCCGATCCCGAACGGCGCGCGAGGCGAGGCGGTGCCGAGCCAGCGGCGGATGGCGTGGATGAGTTTTTCCTCGCCGAGGGCAGCGACGGAATCGCGAGAGCGGTTGGCAAAGGGGTGCACGGGCGGTTTAGCCGGCAGGTTGCACACCGGCGAACAGCAGCACGATCGTGTGCAGGTTAAAAATCGCGTGCGCGACCATGACGGTGGCGATGCGGCCGGTGCGCTCGTAGGCGAGCGAGAAGATCACGGCGAGCGTGATGAGGGGCACGAGGCTGGGGAGGCCGTCGTAGGTGATCCAGTTGACGTGCAGCGCGGCGAAGATCGTGCCGGGGAGCAGCAATGCGACCCAGCGCGGGAGCCGGGTGCGGAGGTAGCGGAAGATCGTGGCGCGAAAGAGCAGCTCTTCGGCAATGGGCGCGATGAGGGTGGCGAGGACGATCATCAGCACGAGCAGAGCGGTCGACTCGGCTTCCGCGAACATGCGCAGAAGATCCTGTTGCTCCGCGGGGAGGCCGGTGGCCTTCAGCACGGCGAGCCACGCGATGTTGGCGAGGGTGACGACGGGCAGCGCGATGAGAAACGTGACCAGCCCCGAGCGCAGCGCGCCGGCGTCGAGCGGCGGGCGCAACGGGGGATGACCGAGGGCGAGCGGCACGAAGGCGGGGCCGATGAGCAGGCCGAGCTGGAAAGCGGCGCTGCCGAAGATGGTGGCGGTATCGGGCGGGAGTTCCAGGGGCGCGGCTGCCAGGCCCGCCGCGAAGGAGCCGAGCAGTCCGCAGGCGACGATCACGAACGAGTAGAGGAAAAAATCAGCAATCGACACGCGCCAGACGGGGAGCGCCGGCGGCGCATTACGGACGGCGAGGCGCGCGGAGGGACTCAACACCAGCCGCCACAGCAGCAGGAGGCCCACCAGCAGCAGGGTGAGTTCGAAAAGCGCGATCGCCGTCTCGGTGGTTTCCAAAGGCATGAGCCAGCAGTGCGGCGCAAAAGCGCGGCTGGAGCAAGGCGCGACAGCGCACGCCATCACGCTGCTGCGCGGAGGCGCGGCGCGGTTCGCGCTGAGGCTCGTTCGAACGAGACCTTTTCAAAAAACCATGACCGTTTGACCGGAGGGCCGGCCTCCGTGCCGGCCGCGGGCGCCACGGAGCTCGTCCAAAACGGGCTACAAATTTCCTGGAGATGCTGTAGCCCGCCGACGGCGGCGGATCAGATCTGGAACGGCGGGGCGGCTGGGGTGCCGAGGCGTTCGATCGGCTCGCGCACGAGATGACCGTGAGGCACGAGGTGGCTGGTTTCGCCCTGGCGCAAACGCAGCACGGTGGTGCCGATGGATTCGACCTGACCTTCGATCGTGCCGAAGCGGATGCGGTCGCCGATCTTGAATTCGCCGGCGACGAAATTGCGCGCGAGAAGATTTCCCACCAAGTCGCGCGCGCAGACGGCGAACAGCACGCCGGGCGCGACGAAGGCGAGGGCGATGACGGCGACGCCGACGAGCAGGGTTTGCCGGGAAGCGAGGCCGAGGTAGTCGAGGGAAACGATGACCGTCAGCACAATGCCGCCGATGCGCACCAAGG
>JAEYYL010000355.1 GCA_023430825.1 Verrucomicrobiota bacterium
TTGCTCGCCTGCGTCGACGCCGACGGCCGTCTCGGCTGGGTGCAACCGATCGGCTTCGCCCCCGGTGCCTACGACGCGACGACATCCCAGGAATACGGCGCCGGCGCCTTCCTCGCCGCGGGTTCCCAGGTGATGAAGCTCGCCCCCTGAGCGGAGGTTTTTTGAACCGCTCCGGGCTACACCCGCCTTCGGCCGCACGTTACCCCGTGGCAGGTCAGCGACCTTCGTTTCCTTCGCAAGACCTCAAACGATCGTCGCCGATGCGCGGGCGCGAGCGGACAGGCGGCCCAGCGACCCGGACGCTCACGCGGGCGCCAGCGATTTTTCTGCCGAAGCCGAACGTGCGCGGCGGCGGGCAGGTTGCGACGGTGGCGGGACGGAGGGCTCCGCCGGTGCAATCGGCGCGGCCTCGCGCGGTTTCCGCGTCGCCAGGCGCTGCAGCTCGTCGACCACGGAATCGACGAAGACCGTCTGCGCGCTCTCGATTTCCTCCAGCCACAGATACGGATCGTCCGCCGCCATCGCCCAACCCGCCGCACTCACCGTCAATCCCGCCGCTCGAAACCAACGCATCGTTCGCATCCGCCCACGGAATCACGCCCCCCCCCGCGCACGAAAAAACCTCGCGTCGCACCGTAGAACCCGCGTCGCGCCCGGTGAAACAGCTTGCCTGAGCGGTCGCCGACGTTTGGGTCCGCCCCATCCAGACGCTGTGATGAAAGAATTGACGCTCTATATTCGCGAACGCCTGGCGGCGGAGGGTTTCAGCCCCGATCGCGCAGACTTCGTTTCACTCGTGGCCGGCGTGGCTGCGGTCGCGCTCCTCGCCTGGCTCGCGAACCTCATCGCCAAGCAGGTGATTCTGCGCGCCATCCGCGCGATCGTCGCCCGCACCCAGGTCAAATGGGACGACGTCATGCTCGAACACGGCGTCTTCACCCGCCTCTCGCATCTGGCGCCCGCGCTCGTGATCAACGCTCTCGTGCCCGACGTGCTCGGCGAGACGCCCGATGTCCTCGCCGGCGTCGGCATGGCGGTCTCCGTTTACCTGACGATCATCTGGCTCGCCGTGCTGTTCGCGCTCCTCGACGCCATCCACGCGATGATGGAAAACGCCGGCCAGACGACCCGGATGCCCGTGAAAGGCTTCGTCCAGGCCGTGAAACTCGTCGCCGCGCTGGTCGGCGTCATCCTCATCCTGGCCACGCTCCTCGACAAATCCCCGCTCTACCTGCTGTCCGGCCTCGGCGCGCTCACCGCCGTGCTCCTCCTGGTGTTTCGCGACGCACTGCTCGGCTTCGTCGCGGGCATCATGATTTCCGTCAATCAAATGGTCCGCATCGGCGACTGGATCGAAATGCCGAAGGCCGGCGCCGACGGCTTCGTGACCGACGTCTCGCTCACGACCGTCAAGGTGCAGAACTGGGACAAGACGATCACCACGATCCCGACCTACGCGCTGATCTCCGACTCGTTCAAGAACTGGCGCGGCATGTTCGACATCGGCGGCCGGCGGATCAAACGCGCGCTGCGGATCGACATGCGATCGGTCCGCTTCGCCGACGAGGCGATGATCGAGCGCTGGCGCCGCATCGCCCTGCTGGCACCGTATCTCGCTGAAAAACAGGCGGAGATCGACGCGCACAACCGCCAGGCCGCCACCGATCTCACCATTCTCGGCAACGGCCGCCGTATCACAAATCTGGGGACATTTCGCGCCTACTGCCTCGCCTATCTTCGCGCGCACCCCCACATCCACCAGGAGATGCTCATGCTCGTGCGCCAGCTCGAGCCGACGGAGCACGGCCTCCCGCTCGAGATCTACGCCTTCACCAACGACACCCGCTGGGTCGTTTACGAAGGCATCCAGGCCGACATCTTCGATCACCTCGTCGCCATCTCCGGTCAGTTCGGCTTGCGGATCTTCCAGCAGCCCTCCGGCAACGACATCCAGGAAGGCCTCTCCCGCCTCGCTCCGCCCGAAACCGCACCGTAAGTCCCCTCGCACAGGCGACCTGCCAGGCTAAAACTGGAGCCGCGGCGCTCCCGCCGCGTTTCGCTCCGCCCCGCGCCAGCCCGCCAGATTCACTCCGAGCGGAGCACCTTCTCCATCGCTCTCCCCTTCGCCAGCTCGTCGACGAGTTTGTCGAGGTAGCGGATCTCCCGCATGAGCGGCTCCTCGATCTCCTCGATCCGAACCCCGCAGATCACGCCCTTGATCGCGGCGCGCGCCGGATTCATTTTCGGAGCGCCGGCGAAAAAGGTCTGAAAATCGGTCTCCCGCGCGATCTGGGCGTCCAGTTGCTTCTGGCTGTAACCGGTCAACCACCGGATAACTTCGTCGACTTCCGCTTTCGTCCGCCCTTTCCGCTCCGCCTTGGTCACATAAAGCGGATACACCTTGGCGAAGCTCAGGGTATAGATGCGATGCGAGGTCATGCAGCGCCGCCGCTGGCGGCGGTGAGATCGAAACGATCGCCACCGGCCCGCCAATCTTTTTCCGGGGCTGTCCGCGATTTCCGAGCCGCCCCCCCCGGTGGAACGCCATGCCAACCACGTGGCGCTATTGCGGGCGCGAACGCCGCTGGTGGTGCGACGCGCTCGGGATCGCCCCGCTCACCGCTGCCCCTGGAGCCGCGGCGCCCCCGCCGCGCTTTTCGGAGCCTCTCGCAGCGAGGGCGCCGCGACTCCATTCAACCGCGACCAAACCACGTGAAAGATCGCGCGAACCCACTCCGCGGCGCTCGTCAGCCGCGCGCCCCGGTCAATCCGCACGCTGTCGATCACCCAGAGCGCGTTGCCGATGATAAGCGCCAGCACGAGTCGGCGCGACGGCGCCCGTTGCACGCTGCCCAAGCCCGGAGCGCCGCAAACGGGACCAGCACCGCAGGGCCAGCCCCGACTCGCCGCCTGCCATGTCCAAAAGTGGGAGCGTGTTGTCCTCAACGCATTCGCTCCATGGCCTCGATCGCGGTCAGTGCCGCTCGAAGCCCACCGGCGCGATCTCGAACGCGTAACGATACTCCCGGTCCGCCGGCAGGCGGTGCTCGGCCAGCGGCCAGAGTCCCCAGGAATTTTCGCCCCCCACGCCGAGCTGCGCGTGCGCGATGTGCACCGTCACCAAATCCCGCAGCGGAATATCCAGCGGATGCCGCTTCCCTTCGAGGTCGTCCTGCCGAAACGGATACGCGCCCATCTCGAGCAGCGAATCGTCAGCGGTCCGGAAGGACAGCCCGCGGCCGTCCGCATCCGTGAAACGGCTCCAGCGAATGTCGGTGCGGTTCGCCGTCTCGCCCGGCTCCACATAGGGAAACCACAGCTGCGTCACGTCGCCGGACCAACGCCCCACCGGATAACCGGTTTTGCGATCGCGATGATTCTCGCCCGGCCCGCGGCCGAGCCAGGTCCACACGCGATACTCCGCCCGCAGCGCGCACCTCATGCCCACCCGCGGCAACACCGGCAGAAAATCGCCGGCCGGTTGGAGCGCCATCGACACCGCAATCGCACCGTCGCCACCAATCGTGTAAGCGAGCCGCGCCGTCGTTCCGCCCACGGGAACGGCCAACTCGTAAACCAGCACCGTCGCTGCGCCCTCGCGTCGTTCGCTCCGCGACACGACGTGCGCGCGCTCGCCGGCCTCGCGCCACGGCGCGCAGAGGTTCGGCATTCCGTTGCCGCGGTCGTTGTCGGTCGGCGGCCGCCAGAAATTCAACTCGAGCGGGCCGGCCAGGAGTTCTTTCCCATCGATCGCATAGGAAACGAGTTTCCCCGTGCGGTCGTCGAACGCCGCGGCGAAACTCCTTCCCGCCACAACCGTTCGCCCCGCCGCCCCGTCGCTCGTCACGCGCGTTTCCGTATTCGAAACATGGGGACGCCGCACCGGCCGGGTCCACGCCAGCGCAAGTTGCTCGCGCGCGATCACGAAGTCCGCCGGCGCCCACGAACGGTCGACGCCCTGCAGAAACTCCAGGTTCACATGATACTCCGCGTCCGCCTTCGGCGAGAGCGGCGCGACCGGCACCTCGATTCCGACCGACGCCTGCGGCGCCACGTGCGGCAGCACGCCTTCGCCGCTCTGGATCGCCACGCCGTCCTCGAGCAACGACCAGCGATAACGCTGGCTCTCGAGCGGCCGGAAAAAGTTTTCGTTGAACACCGACGCCTTCGGCCGCTCGCCAGCGACATCGACCGCGCTCACGAGCAGGTTGCGGTATTGGTGAAACACCTCGGCCGCGTGCGGGTTCGGCGTGAGGTCCGCGTGCACGACGCCGTTGCAGCAGAAATTGCCGTCGTTGGGCGCATCGCCGAAATCGCCGCCATAGGCGAAATAGCGGAGCGTGCCGTCGTCCGCGACATACCTCGCAGGATCGAGCGCCGCGACCGCCGCCGTCTTCGCGTCACCCGCCTTCGTGCGCAGCAGGCCCTGATCGCGCCAGTCCCAGATACAGCCGCCCTGCAGCAAGCGCTCGCGCCGAAACGCGTCCCAATATTCCGCGAGTCCGCCCATCGAGTTTCCCATCGCGTGGCTGTATTCGCACTGGATCATCGGCCGCTGCTCGTCGATCGGCTTCATCTCCTCCTCGCGACACCACGCATCAAGGCTGTCGCGCTTGAAATACATCGGGGAAAAAAGGTCGGCGTAGCGCGCCATGCCCGCCTGCTCGTAATGCACCGGCCGGCTCGAATCGCGCCCGCGCACCCACTGCGCGCACTCCTGGAAGTTCACGCCGCTGCCCGCTTCGTTGCCCAGCGACCACAGGATGACGCTCGGATGATTTTTCAACGCCTCCACCATGTTGCGCACGCGGTCGAGATGCGCCGGCCCCCACGCGGGGTCCTTCGCGAGCGACTCGCGGTCGTAACCCATCCCGTGCGATTCGATGTTGGCCTCGCTGATGACGTAGAACCCATACGCGTCGACCAGTTCGAGGAAGCGCGGGTCGTTCGGATAGTGCGCCGTGCGAATCGTGTTAATGTTGAGCCGCTTCATCGCATCGAGGTCGGCCCGCATGCCCGCCTCGGAAACATACTGGCCGGTGACGTGATCGAAATCGTGACGGTTCACCCCCTTGATCAACACCGGCTGGCCGTTCACGAGCAGATTGCCGTGCTTGATCTCCGAGCGTCGGAATCCGACGCGCGTGACATAATGCGCGACCGCGCCGCCGGCGGCGTCCTTCAACGTGAGCAGCAGCGAATACAGCGTCGGGCTCTCCGCCGACCACCGCTCGACGCTCAACCCATCCGCCACCAACACCGTCTCCGTTTCCGCGCCCGCCGCCACCGTTCCGCGCGCATCGAGTTGCCGCAACGTCCGCCCGTCCGCACCGAGGAGCGCGGCCTCGATCGCAAAACCGCGGTCGTTCGCCGCGTAGTTCTTCGTCGCCGCGGTCACCGCGAGCGTGCCGGTTTGGTAGTCGTCGGCGAGCGACGCGCGAATTTCGAAATCCCGCAGGTCGAGCGGCGCCGCCGACCAGAGATAAACGTCGCGAAAGATTCCCGACAGCCGCCAGAAATCCTGATCCTCCAGATACGAGCCGTCGGAATAGCGATAGACTTCGACGGCGAGGAGATTTTCGCCGTCGCGCAGATAGGGCGTGAGGTTGAACTCCGCCGGCGTGCGGCTGTCCTGCGAGTAACCGACGCGCTCGCCGTTCACATAAAGATAAAAGGCCGACGCCACGCCGTTGAAGACCACGAAAACCTGCCGTCCGCTCCAGTCCGGCGGCACCGCGAACGTCCGCCGATACGACGAGACCGGGTTTCGCTCGCCCGCCGCCGTCCACGCCGGATCGTCGGGTTCGCCCATGACGCGCGGCGCGTCCTTTTTAAATGGATACGTGATGTTCGTATAGATCGGCGTGCCGTAGCCGTGCAGTTCCACATTGGCCGGCACCGGGATCGTCGCCCACGCGGAATCGTCGAACTCCACCTTTTCGAAACCGATCGGCCGCCGCTCCGGTTCGGGCGCCCACGCGAACTTCCATTCGCCGTTCAGCACCCGGCACCATGGACTCTCCAGGCGCGTTTTCGCCAACGCACTCGCCGCGTCGGGAAACGGCATCTTCGTGGCGTGCGGTTCCTCCTTGTTGCGGCGAAAAACCGCGGGGTTCTCCCAGTCCGGCGCAGGAGCCGCGCCAAGCGGTTCGGCGAGCAGCGTGAGCGTCATCACGCCACCCAGGAAGCGAAACAGTGAGCCAGGGTCGAACGCGACCACGCGTGCCCGGCGAAATTGGTCCACCATGGGAGCTCCATTGCCGCGCGCCCCACCGCTTTTCGCAACCGGCTTTTCGTTGTCCCGTTCAGTCCAACGTCCT
>JAEYYL010000286.1 GCA_023430825.1 Verrucomicrobiota bacterium
CCCGCCCGGGGGCGCGCGCCCCCCCGCCCCCCACTTCCCCGGCCGCTACAGCGCGCGAAACACCACCGCCGCGTTCTGCCCGCCGAACCCTAGATTGTTGCTCAACACCGTGCGCACCTTCGCGGCGCGCGCCTGGTTCGGCACGTAGTCCAGATCGCACTCGGGATCGGGTTCCTCCAGATTGATCGTCGGCGCGATCGCTCCCGCCTCGATCGTCTTCGCCGCAATCACCGACTCGATGCCGCCCGCCGCTCCGAGCAGATGGCCCGTCATCGATTTCGTCGAACTCACCGCCACCTTCCGCGCGTGGTCCCCGAAGACTTTCTTGATCGCGAGCGTCTCGAACTTGTCGTTGTAGGGTGTGCTCGTCCCGTGCGCATTGATGTAGTCCACCGCCTCCGGCGCGACCGCAGCGCTCGCGAGCGCCCGTTTCATCGCCAGCGAGAGCCCCTTCCCCTCGGGATCAGGCTGGGTGATGTGGAACGCGTCGCACGTCGCCGCATAACCCGCCAGCTCACAGTAGATCCGCGCGCCCCGCGCCTGCGCGTGCTCGAGCGATTCCAGCACGAGAATCCCCGCGCCTTCGCCCATGATGAATCCGTCGCGATTCTTGTCGAAGGGCCGGCTCGCCGTCTGCGGCGACTCGTTGCGCGTGCTCATCGCCTTCATCGAACAGAAGCTCGCATAGGCAAACGGCGTGATCGACGCCTCGCTGCCGCCCGCGACCATCACATCCACGTCGCCCCGCCGGATCGCATGCGCCGCCTCGCCGATCGCATGCGTGCCCGTCGCACACGCCGACACCACGCCGAAGTTGGGCCCCCGCGCGCCGAGCTCGATCGCCACCAGCCCCGAACACATGTTGCCGATCAACGATGGTATTGTAAAAGGGGATACCTTCCGCGGCCCGCGCTCGGCCATCACCTTCAATTGCGTCTCGTAGGTGAACATGCCGCCGATGCCCGAGCCGATCATCACGCCGACGCGATCGCCGTCCTCCCGCGCCATGTCGAGCGCAGCATCCTTCACCGCCTGCTTCGCCGCGACAAAACCGAAGTGCGTGTAGCGATCGTTCCGGCGCGCCTCCTTCGGATCCATGTGCTGCGCCGCCTCCCACCCGCGCACCTCCGCCCCGATCTGACAGGGAAACTCCGCCGGATCGAACAGCGACACGCGCTCCACCCCGGACTTGCCGGCCAGCAAGCTCGACCAAAACGAATCCACGTCGTGCCCGATCGAAGTGATGACGCCGAGACCGGTGACGACCACGCGCCGCGAAACAGCAGGAGTTTCCATGAATCGAAAAAAGGAGCTGGAGTGCTAAAAACAAAAAGGCGTTCTGCCAGATATTTCCGCGCGGGAAACAGGCAGAACGCCAAAAATCAACGGATGCTCAAAATCAGGACTGACCCGCCTTCGTCTTGATGTAGTCCGTCACCTGGCCGACGGTCTGGAGCTTCTCGGCATCGGCCTCGGGAATCTCGCCCTTGATCTCGTCCTTGAACTCTTCCTCAAACGCCATGATCAGCTCGACGGTGTCGAGCGAATCGGCGCCAAGGTCATCCAAAAAAGAGGCGGTCGGCGTCACTTGCTCTTCGTTGACGTTGAGCTGGTTGACGATGATCTCTTTGACGCGTTGTTCGATGGTTTTTTGATCGGCCATGATTGAAAAGTGGTGCGCTCGGGGTAGCCGGGGCAGCGTTCACATCGCCATGCCGCCGTCAACGGCAAAAACTTGCCCGGTGATGTAGCCCGCCTCCTCCGAACAGAGGTAAGCCGTCATGTTCGCAATGTCCGCCGCTTCACCGAATCGCTTGAGCGGCACCGCCTCCAGAATCTTCGCGGAAACCTCCGCGTTGTTCACGAACTCCGTGGTCATGTCCGTCTTGATGAAGCCCGGCGCCACCGCGTTCACCGTCACACTCCGGCTCGCGAACTCGCGCGCGAGCGTCTTCGTCAGCCCGATCATCCCCGCCTTCGCCGCCGAATAGTTCGCCTGCCCCGCATTCCCCATAATACCGCTCACCGAGGTGATGTTCACGATGCGGCCCCAACGCGCGCGCGTCATCGGACGCGCCAGCGCCTTCGTCCAGTGAAAGCAGCTCGACAGGTTCGTCGCGATCACGTCGCTCCAATCCGCTTCGCTCATGCGAAACAACAGTCCATCGCGCGTGATACCCGCGTTGTTCACCAGGATATCGATCGTCGGAAACTCCTTCAACAGCCCTTCCGCCGCTTTCGCCACCGCCGCGCCGTCGCCCACGTCGACCGCCAGCGCCTTCGCCTTGCCGCCCGCCGCCACGATCGCGTCCGCCGCCGCACCGCAGGAGTCCGCGGACTTCGACACGCAGATCACGGTCACCCCGTGACGCGCGAGCGTTTCAGCGATGGCTTTGCCGATGCCGCGGCCGGCGCCGGTCACAAGTGCGGTGCGATTGTTGAACGTAAGCATGGGGAAAAAGTAGCGGGTAGTGAGTAGCGGGTAGCGAGTAGAAAATTCAAACCGAGCGCCGTCCGCCTTCTACTCGCTACTCACTACTCGCTACTCGCTACTTCCTCAATACACGTCGCGCTGGTAGCGCTTGTCCTTCTTCATCTGCTTCACGTAGTCCGCGGCGGCGGCGGCATCCATGCCGCCTTGCTGCGCGACGATGTCGTGCAACGCCACGTCGACGTCCTTCGCCATTCGCTTCGCGTCGCCGCACACATAGAAATGTCCCCCGCCCGCGAGCCACGCCCACAGCTCCGCCGCGTTCTCCCGCAGGCGGTCCTGCACGTAAATCTTGTGCACCTGATCGCGCGAAAACGCCGTGTCGAGCCGCGCGACCTTCTGCTCCGCCACCCATTGCAGCCACTCTTCCTCGTAGAGAAAATCCGTCGCCCGGTGCTGATCGCCGAAAAACACCCAGTTGCGCCCCGTCGCTCCGCTCGCGATCCGGTCCTGCACGAACGCCCGGAACGGCGCGATGCCCGTCCCCGGCCCCACCATGATCGCGTCCTTCGCGCCGTCCTCCGGCGGCGCGAAATGCGAATGCGACACGAACACCGGCGTCAACGTCGTCCCGACCTGCACCCGATCCGCGAGGTAACTCGAACACACGCCCACGCGTTCGCGATGGTTCGTCTCGTAACGCACCACCGCGACCGTGAGATGGACTTCTGCCGGAAACATCCGCGGCGACGACGCGATCGAATACAGCCGCGGCATCAGTTTCCGCTGGTGATCGACGAACTCCTGCGGCGTCAGCTTCGCGCTCGGAAACTCCGCCAGCAAATCCACGAACGCCCGCTCCTCCAGAAACGCTGTCAGCACCGGCTTCGACTCCGGCGCCAGCAGCCCCGTGAGCTTCGCCTTCTCCCCCGCATCCGTCGCCTTCGCCGCCAGCGTCGCCACCATCTTCGTCGTCGGACCCGCCAGCGCGAGCCGCGTCGTCAACGCCTCGCGCAACGCGATCGGCTCCGCGAGCTTCAACATCGCCGGCGACACCCGCTCGTCCCCCGTCGCGCCCAGCAGCGCCAGCAACTCGTTCACCTCCGACTCGCGATTCGTCGGAAACACGCCGAGCGAGTCACCCGCTTTGTAATGCAATCCGCTGCCGGTCAGGCTCACGACAAAATGCCGCGTCTCCTTCGCCGATCCCGGCTTGGTCAACAACCGGTTCTCGACCACGCGGGCTGGAAACGGATGATCCTTGGAATAGATGGAGGGTGAGGACGCGACTTGCTCCGACATGCTGCCGCATGAAGGAAACCCGCCACGGCACTGGCAAGCGCGCATTCGCACCATAAGCTGGCGCACGTCCGCCGCGCGTTTTCCTACTTGTCGCGAGGCTTGCAGCTGCCGGCGAATTCCCGCCCAATCGCTTCGTTCATGTCATCCGCCGAACCCATCCGCCTGCAAAAATACCTCGCCGACGCCGGCATCTGCTCGCGCCGCGCTGCCGAGGCGCTGATCGCACAGGGACAGGTCTGGGTCAACGGCACCGCCGCCACGCTCGGCCAGAAGATCACGCCCGGCGTCGACCGCGTCACCACCGGCGGCAAGGCCGTGCGCTCCACCGCGCAACCCCGCGTCACCCTCGCCATGCACAAACCCCGCGGCCTCGTCTGCTCCAACGACGATCCGCACAACCCCGAGACCATTTTCACCGTCCTCCCGCGCGAGTTCGCCAAACTGCGTTTCTTTTGCGCCGGCCGACTCGACAAGGACAGCGAAGGCCTCGTCATCCTCACCACCGACGGCGACCTCGCGCATCGTCTGATGCACCCGTCGAACACCGTCGTGAAACGTTACCACGTCATTCTCGAGAAACCCTTCCCCGCGAAGCGTCTCCCCGCCCTCGTCAAGGGCGTCATGGTCGACGACGAACGCCTGAAGGTCGAACGCGCCGCGCTCGTCAATCCCGGCTCCAACCACGACTCGACGGCGCTCGACGTCCACATGCACCACGGCAAGAAGCGCGAGATCCGCCTCCTGTTCACCACCCTCGGTTACGATGTGAAGCGTCTTCGCCGCTACCAGATCGGCGGCTTCCGCTTGAAAGGCATTCCGCTGCGCGCCATGAAAAAACTTTCGCCCGGCGAGATCGAAACGTTGTTTCACACGCCGCGCACGCCGCACGCCGCCCTCGAAGCCTCCGCCGCCAAATCGGCCGATTCCTCTCATGAAAACTAAACTCGCGCTCCTCGCTTTCCTGGCCTCCGCCGTCGTCGCGGCCGCCGCGCCCCTCACCGCCACCACCGCCGTCCACGCCAAACCGGACGCCACCTCCGCCACCCTCACCGTGCTGACCGCCGGCACCGAACCCAGCGTCGTGCACGACGCCCTCGCCACCACGCCCAGCGGCTGGCTCGCGATCGAGCTCCCCGGACCGTTCGAAGGCTACGTGCTCAACAAGGACATCGAAAAAAATCTCGATGTCAGCGTTGGGGCCTCAATTCACCTCGCGCCGAAAAACGACGCCGGCGTGCTCACCACGATGGAAGCCGGCGACAAGGCCGAGATCACCGGCCTCCACGGCCGATGGACCCAGGTCCGCGTCGAGAAACAGCTCACCGGCTATATCCAGGTCGCCACGACCACGCTCGCCCAACCCGTCGCTGCCGGAGCACCGGCTCCCGCACCCGCCGCGCCGCTCTCACCCGCGCCCGTCGCCCCGACCGCCCAAGGCGTCACCGCCGCCGGCAAAGCCGCGCCGATGTCGCTCGGCGACCCGAGCGGCGCCACGCTGCCGCGCTTGTTCCAAGGCAAATTCGTCTCGACCCGCAGCCCCTTCCGCCCCCGCCGCCCCTACGACTGGGCGCTCAACGATGACGCCGGCAAACGCTACGCCTTTCTCGACATCTCGAAACTCCTCCTCACCGAGCAAATCGAAAGCTACCTCGATCGCGTCGTCGTCGTTTACGGCGCCGCCCGGCCCGGCCCCGACGGCAAGGACATCGTCATTCAGGTCGAGTCGCTGCAGTTGAAGTAACGAGTAGTGAGCAGCGAGTAGCGGGTAGCCAGCATTGCACGGTCGCCTGCGCCCCGGCTTCTGCTACTTGTCTCCGCGTCTCGCTGCTCCCTCTACTCACTACTCGCTACCCCCTTCGCTACTTCTCCCATGCCCCTCATCGACGGAAACCAAATCGCCGCCGCAATCATCGCGGAGCTGAAAACCGAAGTCGCCGCCATCGCCGGCCGCAAACCCTGCATCGCGCTCGTCCGCGTCGGCGAGGACCCCGCGTCGGTTTCCTACGTGAAGAAAAAGGAAAAGACCGCCGCCGAGATCGGCCTCACCAGCCGCATCATCCTGCCGCCGATCACGATCTCGCAGGACGAACTTTTCAAACTCCTCGACGACCTCAACGCCGATCCCACCGTCGACGGCATTCTCGTCCAATCCCCCTTGCCGAAACACATCGACGAAGTCGCCGTGTTCCGCCGCGTCTCCGCCGCAAAAGACGTCGACGGCTTCAACACCCTCAATCTCGGCAAGGTCGCCCAAGAGGACGAGACCGGCTTCGTCGCCTGCACGCCCGCCGGCATCATGGAACTGCTCGCGCGCAGCGGCGTCGACCTGAAGGGCAAGCACGTCGTCGTCCTCGGCCGCTCGCTCATCGTCGGCAAACCCGTCGCCCTGCTCGCCCTCCAGAAAAAAGCCGGCGCCAACGGCACCGTCACCATCTGCCACTCCGGCACCGCGAATCTTCCCGCGCTCACCCGCCAGGCCGACGTCCTCATCGCCGCGATCGGCCGCGCCGAGTTCGTCACCGCCGACATGGTGAAGCCCGGCGCCGTCGTGATCGATGTCGGCATCAACCGCGTCCCCGATACTTCGAAGAAGACCGGCTACCGCCTCACCGGCGACGTGCATTTCCCCACCATCTCCCTCGTCGCCAGCCAGATCACCCCCGTGCCCGGCGGCGTCGGCCCGATGACCGTGGCGATGCTGATGAAAAACACCGTCAAGGCATTCAGACAGTCGCAGCCCGCCGCCTAGCCGCGCCTCGCCCCGCGCCCGCCGCTACGGAACTTGCTCCACTCCGGCGAAACGTTTTCTCTCCGTCGAATGGCCGCGCCCTCCATCCTCGTCGTCGACGACCAGCCGATCAATGTCCAGCTCCTGAAGCGCAAACTCGAGCGCGAGGGCATCCGAGTCTCGGCCGCGTATAACGGCCTCGAAGCCCTCGACCTCATCAAAAGGGAAAAACCCGACCTGATCCTGCTCGACGTGATGATGCCCGACATGGACGGCATCGAGGTCTGCCAACGTCTCCAGGCCGACGAGCAAACGCGCTCGATCCCGATCATCTTCATCACCGCGCGAACCTCGAAAGAGGGCAAAATCGAAGGCCTCAGCGTCGGCGCCGTCGACTACATCACCAAGCCCATCGACCTCGACGAAACGCTCGCCCGCGTCCAGACCCAGCTCCGCTTCGTCGCGATCAACCGCGAGATGATCGATCTCCAGCGCCGTCTCGTCGAAGCGCGCCGCGCCGCCACCATCGGCGCCGTCACCCAGGGCATCGCCCACAATCTCAACAACCTTCTCGGCGTCGTCATCGGCTACCTCGATCTCATCAAGGCCTACTACGACAAGCCCGAGCAGGTGAAAAAGAACGCGCAGCACGTCGAGGAAGCCGTTCACCGCATCGTCTCGATCATCAAGCAGCTGAGTTCGCTCGTCGTGAAATCCCGCCCGCCGCTCTCGAAGGGCAACCTCCAGCGCCTCCTCGAAAGCAGCGTCGCCCGCTTCCGCACCGAGTATAAACTCAACACCCACGTCACCATCGACAACCCCCTCGGCGAACTCCTCTTCGACACCAATTACGAGGTCTTCGAGGAAGTCGTCTCGAAGGTGCTCATCAACGCCTGGGAGGCCTACGACAACCGTCCGACCGACCCGCGCCCGATCTCCATCCACACCCGCCTGGTCGACCGCCCCGACGAGGGCAAGCTGATCGAAATCCGCATCGACGACGCCGGCCGCGGCCTCGACGACGAGATCCGCGATCACATCTTCGAACCCTTCATCAGCACCAAGCACACCGTCGGCGTCGGCATGGGTCTCACCGTCGCGCGCCACGCCTTGCGCAACCTCGGCGGCGAAGCCACCGTCGCCGATCGCGCCGGCGGCGGCGCCAGCGCCGTGCTCGTCCACCCGCTTGAAGCCCGCCGCCCACGGCGCAACGCCAATGACTAAAATCGCGTTCCTCGGCGCCGGCAACATGGCCGCCGCCATGGTCGACGGCCTCCTTGCGCAGCACCCCGCCGCTCGCGCCGATCTCGCCTGTTACAGCGCCAGCGGCCGGACCTCCGCCGCCCTCGCCGCCCGCACCGGTATCAAGCTCGCGAATACGCTGGACGAACTCCTCGCGGCGGCCGACGTCGTCGTCATCGCGTTCAAGCCCCAGCACCTCGCCGCCGCCGATCCCCGCCTCGCGGAGCTCACCGCCGGCAAGCTCGTCCTCTCCGTCCTCGCCGGCAAGCGCCTCGCCACCCTCGCGAAATCGTTTCCCCGCGCGCGCAATCTCGTTCGCACGATGCCCAACACGCCCGCCTCGATCGGCGCCGGCATCACGCCCTACTGCACGCTCCAGCCGCTCTCGCCCGCGGATCGCACCGCCGTCGAAGCCCTGCTCGGCGCCTGCGGCGCTCACCTCGAACTCGCCGAGGAACACATGAACGCCGTCACCGCCCTCAGCGGCGGCGGGCCGGCGTTCCTCTTCGAATTCGTCGCCGCGCTCCGCGACGCCGGCATTGCCGCCAACTTGCCCGCCGACGTGGCGATGCGTCTCTCCGTCGAAACCGTCCTCGGTGCCGCGCGCCTGCTCGCCCGCAAGCAGGTCGATCCCGAAACCCTGCGCAATCAGGTCACTTCGCCCAACGGCACCACGCTCGCCGGCCTGCGCCAGATGGAAGCCGGCCATTTCCGCGGCGTCATCCGCCAGACCATCCTCGCCGCGCAAGCCCGCGCCGCCGAGCTCTCGCAGGACTGATTTCTGGAGGTAGGAACCTGCTCGCAGGCGATTCCGTCTCGGCCCG
Source organism: Verrucomicrobiota bacterium (assembly GCA_023430825.1). Classification (GTDB taxonomy): domain Bacteria; phylum Verrucomicrobiota; class Verrucomicrobiia; order Opitutales; family Opitutaceae; genus Opitutus. The sequence continues at coordinate 8,528 of JAEYYL010000286.1, forward strand.
CTGCCCCCGCTGGCTTCACTCCCCGCGCACGACTACCAGGTCGTCCGCGTGCAACCCGCAATACACGCGGTCGCCCCGGTGGATCGCCTCGAGCAGCGCGCTCTCGTTCGCCACCACCGCGTTCAACCGCGTGCCCGCCGCCGTCGCCAGCAACAGGTGATCCGTCGCACCCTTGAACACCTCGTCTTCCACGCTCGCCTCGAACGAAATCTCCGCCGCCACCGGCGCTTTCGACACGTGCACTTTCTCCGGCCGGATCGAGATCAACCCGCGCGCCAGCCCCGCCGGCCACGTTCCGTTCGGCAGCACCAGCTCCAGCCCGCCACTCACGCGCACCTTCACCCCCACCCCATTCGTCGCCACGAGTTCCGCCTCCAACAAATTCGCCTGCCCGACGAAGTCCGCCGCGAACTGCGTCGCCGGCCGGTGATAAATCTCGTCCGCATCGCCGAGCTGCTCGATCCGCCCGCGGTTCACGATCGCAATCCGGTCGCTCATCGTGAGCGCCTCCTCCTGATCATGCGTCACGAAGATGAACGTCATCCCCAGCTGGCGTTGAAGTCGTTTCAACTCGAGCTGCATGCCGTGACGCAGCTTAGCGTCGAGCGCCGACAACGGCTCGTCGAGCAGCAGCACCGACGGCCGCGGCGCCAGCGCCCGCGCGAGCGCCACGCGCTGCCGCTGCCCGCCAGAGAGCGCCTGCGGCTTGCGGTCCTCCAACCCGACCAGCGCCACCAACGCCACCGCCTCCGCCACGCGTTCGTCGCTCTCCGCGCGCGACATCTTCTGCATGCGCAAACCGAACGCGATGTTCTCGCGCACCGTCAGATGCGGGAACAGCGCGTAGCTCTGGAAAACCTGGTTCACATTGCGGCGATAAGGCGCGACGTGCGTGACATCGCTGCCGCCGAGCCACACCGCTCCGGCATCCGGGGTTTCGAAACCCGCGATCATCCGCAGCAGCGTGGTTTTCCCGCAGCCCGACGGTCCGAGCAGCGTGAGAAATTCGCCACTGCGCACCGCGAGGCTGACATCGTCGACCGCCGTGAAGCCGCCGAAGCGTTTCGTGACGTTGCGCAGTTCGACCATCGCGTCCATCTCAGTGCCCGCTCTCCACGGCCGCGCCGCGGCGTTGCAGGAGCCAGTAGCTCGCGACGAACATCAGGGTGAACACGACTCCGAGCGCCGCGCCGAACGGCCAGTCGCGCGCCTGGAAAAACTGGTTCTGAATCACGTTCCCGATCATGGGCACGCGCGCACCGCCCATCAAGTCGGTGATCGCGAACATTCCGATCGCCGGCACGAACACCAGCAGCACGCCCGCGTAAATGCCCGGCTTCGTCAGCGGAATGATCACCAGGGAAAACGCCCGCAGCGGTCCGCAGCCGAGATCGTGCGCCGCCTCGATCAGCGCGTTGTCGAGCTTTTCGGCGCTGCCGTAGATCGGCAGAATCATGAAAGGCAGATAGGAATACACGAGGCCGATCACCACCGCAGCCGGCGTGTAGAGCAGATCGAGCGGCGCGCGAATCAACTGCGCGTATTGCAGGAAGCCGCTGAGCAGGCCGTCGTTTTTCAGGATCGTGATCCACGCATACGTCCGAATGAGGAAGCTCGTCCAGAACGGAATCATCACCAGCAGCAACAACCGGTGCCGCCATCTCTCCGGCGCCCGCGCAATGAACCACGCCACCGGATATCCCAGCACCACGCAGATCGCCGTCGTCAGCGCCGCATAACCGATCGAGCGCACGAAAATCCCCAGATAAACCGGGTCGAACACGCGCGCGTAGTTCTCCCACGAAAACTCGAACACCACGCGCCCGAGCTCGTCGCGCTGGCAGAAACTGTAAACGCCCAGAATCCCCGTCGGCACGATCACGAACGCCGCGAGCCACAACAACAGCGGCGCCAGCAGCAGCCAGCCCGCAAGTCCCGGCCGGCGGCCGCCGCCAGAGGATTCCATGCCCCTATTCACTGATCGATCCCATCCGGTGGGACCCGACGTCCCGTCGGGTTTGATGCGCCGCATCCGCCAAGCAGCCCGACGAAGACGTCGCGCTCCACTGGCGCAGACTCAACCTGCGGCGTGTCCGATCGCTTCACCGCGAGCTCTTCAGATCCGTCACCAGCTGATCGATCGCGGCCGCACCTTTGCCGATGTCGCGAAACGTATTGTAGCTCTCGATTTTCGGATAGCTCGCCGGATTCGCCAGTTGCTCGGGCGTCAGCAGTTTCCGCGCAGCGAGATTGGGATTCGTGTAGGGAAACTCGTCCGAGATCAGTTTGCTCATTTCCGGCCGCAAAATGTAGTCGAGAAACTTGTGCGCCGCGTCGACGTGCTCCGCGCTCGCCGGCATCGCCAGCACGTCCACGAACGGATGCGCGCCTTCCGCCGGCAGGATGTAAGCGAACTTCTCGTCCTCCTCGAACAGCCGCGCCGCCTCCCCGCTCCACACCACGCCGAGATCGACGTCGCCGCTCAACAGCGCCGTCTTGGGGCTGTCGGAATCGAACACCTTCACCAGCTTGATCCACTCCGCGAGAATCGGCCGCACCTTCGCGAGGTTCGCCGGCGAGATGTCGTTCTGGTCGAGCCCGAGCGTGACCAGCACCCAGCTCACCAGTTCGCGGTTGTCGTTCACCGCGACGATCCGGTTGCGATACTTCGGCTGGAACACGTCCTTGTAGCCCCGTATCGGTTCTTTCACTACGTCGGTGTTCACCACGATCCCGACGGTGCCGATCATGTAGGGCACGGTGAATTTCTGCGCCGGATCGTGCGGCATCCCGAGGAATTCCGGCGCGATGTTCTTCAGGTTCGGCAGCTTCGCCGCATCGAGCGGCGCCAGCAGCTTGTGCTTGATCAACGCCTCCGCGATGTAGTCCGGCGGCTGGATCAGGTCGTAGGCCGAGCCGCCCGCGAGCAGCTTCGCGAGCATCTCCTCGCCGGAAGCGAACGTCTCGTAGTTCACCTTGATCCCCGTCTCTTCCGTGAAGCCGTCGATCACGGCCTGCGGCACGTATTCGGACCAGGCGAACAGGTTCAGTTCATCCGCCGCGGAAGCGGCGAACGTCACGCCGAACAACACGGCGGCGGCAACGAGGGAGCGGAGCGATTTCATGATGGGCGACTGAGTCGTTTGAGGTGATCGGAGAACAAGACGAAGGCGATAGTGAACAGCACGAACAAGGCCGACAACGCGTTGAGCATCGGGTTGAGGCCCACTTTCGCCATCCCGAAAACCCGCAGCGGCAGCGTCGCCGACGACGGGCTCGCCGTGAAATAAGTCACGATCACCTCGTCCATCGACAGCGTAAACGCCATCAACGCCCCCGACACGATGCCCGGTCGCAGGCTCGGCACGATCACCAGCCAGAATGCGCGCAGCGGCGTCGCCCCGAGATCGAGCGCCGCCTCCTCCAGCGCCGGATCGAGCCCCGCCAGCCGCGCCTGCACCGCCACCAGCACGAAGGGAAAACAAAACGTCACATGCGCCACGATCACCGTCGTGAAACCGAGCTTCATCCCGATCGTCGCGAAAAACACCAGCAGGCTGATGCCCATGATGATTTCCGGCATCATCATCGGAATGCCCACGAGCGTCTGGATCGCCCGCGATCCGCGAAACCGGTAGCGGTGCAGCAGCCACGCGCCGACCGTGCCGACCACCACCGACACCGCCGTCGTCACGCTCGCGATCACCAGGCTGTTTTTCAACGCCCGCATCAGCGGCGCATGACTCCACAGCTGCTCATACCACTTCAGCGTAAACCCCTCCCACACGATGTTCAGCCGCGACTCGTTGAACGAATACGCCACCAGCACGACGATCGGCAGATAAAGAAACACAAACACCGCCGCCGTCCACCCGCCGAGAAACCAGTTGAGCGCGCGCACCCCGGTGATCCGGCGATAACGCGTCGCAAGTGAGTGAGCCATGGCGAGCCGCATGATTTGGGGCGCGCCCCCGCGCGGCGCAAGGTCGGACGCACGCATTTGCTGCGCACCGCTTGCGCCGCTCCGCTGCCCGCGAAACCGAAAAACAGTTTGCGCATTCCGCCGCGCGCCTTATTCCGTTCACGGCAACTTATGACCAAGGTTGCCACGCCCTCCACCGCCGACGCCGAGGCGGATTTCTACCTGCCAGCCGACGCCTTCTTCCGCGCCAATCTGCCGACGGCCCTGACGTTCGACGACGTCTCCCTCGCCACGCTCTACTCGGAAATCCTGCCGAAGGACGCCGACACGTCGACCGCCCTCAGCGACGCGCTCCGCCTGCAAATTCCCGTCATTTCGTCCGACATGGACACCGTCACGGAGTCGCGCATGGCCATCGCCATGGCGCTCAACGGCGGCCTCGGCCTCATCCACTACAACATGGCGCCGAAGGATCAGGTGAAGGAAGTCGCGCGCGTGAAGCGCCACATCCACGGCCTCATCCAGGATCCCATCACCGTCGCCCCCGACCACCTCATCGGCGACGTCCTCGCGATGATCGACGCAAAACGCTTCGCGTTCTCCACCTTCCCCGTCGTCGACACCACCGGCCACCTCGTCGGCCTTCTCTCCGGCAACGTCGTCAAGGACCGCTACAAATCCAAAAAAGTCGCCGAGGTCATGACTCCGCGTGCGCATTTGATCACCGAGATCGAAAGCGCCGTCGCGCAGGACCCGATCAAGGCCGCCGATCATTTTTTCTCCGCGCACGTCGGCTTGAACAAGATGCTCGTCGTCGACGGCAGCGACCGGCTGCGCGGCCTCGTGACCAGTTCCGACGTCGAGAAAATCACCAGCGAGGCCAAGGCCCGCCGCAAGCCCGCGCGCGATTCCGCCTTCCGCCTCGTCGTCGGCGCCGCGCTCTCACCCGTGCGCAAACCCGACGGCTCGCTCGACCGCGACAAGATCCTCTCGCACGTCGGCCACCTCGTCGACGAGCACGTCGACGCCATCGCCGTATCCACCGCGCACGGACACACCGCCGGTGTCGGCGACGTCGTGAAGCTCGTCCGCGACGCTTACCCGGAGCTCACGCTCATCGCCGGCAACGTCACCAGCGCCTCCGGTGTGTCGTTCCTCGCCGAGTGCGGCGCCAACGCCATCAAGATCGGCCAGGGCCCCGGCTCGATCTGCACCACCCGCGTTGTCGCTGGCGTCGGCATCCCGCAACTCACCGCCCTCTACGTCGCCGGCAGCGCCGCGAAACGGGCGGGCGTCAAACTCATCGCCGACGGCGGCATCACGAAATCCGGCGACATCGTGAAAGCGCTCACACTCTCCGACGCCGTGATCCTCGGCGGTCTCCTCGCCGGCTGCCGCGAAGCGCCCGGCGAGATCATGGAGATCAGCGGAAAAGTTTATAAGCAGTATCGCGGCATGGGCTCGCTCTCCGCGATGAAGGCCGGCAGCGCCGCGCGCTACGGTCACGACAAGAACGACAACAACCGCAAGGTCGCCGCCGAAGGCATCGAGGCGCTCAAGGAAGTCTCCGGCTCCGTCGACGACGTGTTGGGCAACTTGATCGGCGGCGTGCAAAGCGGCATGGGTTATCTCGGCGCCGCCAACCTCGCCCAGCTTCGCGCGAAAGCCCGCTACATCCGCGTCAGCCC
>JAEYYL010000026.1 GCA_023430825.1 Verrucomicrobiota bacterium
GCGGCGTCGCGCGGCTGATCCGGTTCTCGCTCGTCTCGCTGCTCGTTTATGTCGGTCTGCTCGCGTTCACCGGCTTCTCGTTCAAGAGCATCCCGAGCGGCTTCGTGCCGACGCAGGACAAGCAATACCTGATCGCCTTCGCGCAACTGCCGTCCGCCGCCTCGCTCGATCGCACCGACGCGGTCATCCGCCGCATGAGCGAGCTCGCGCTCGATCATCCGGGCGTGTCGAACGCGATCGCGTTCCCCGGGCTCTCGATCAACGGCTTCACGAACTCCACCAACAGCGGCATCGTTTTCGTCGCGCTCAAAGCTTTCGACGAGCGCACGTCAGACGAGCTCTCCGGCCAGGCGATCGCCGCGCAGCTCCAGGCGCAGTTCGGCGAAATCCAGGACGCGTTCGTCGCGATCTTTCCGCCCCCGCCCGTGATGGGACTCGGCACGACGGGCGGTTTCAAACTCTACGTCGAGGACCGCGCGGACCTCGGACTCGACGCGCTGTTCAACGGCACGCAGACGCTGCTCGGCGAAGCCTACAAGACGCCCGGCCTCGCGGGCATGTTCTCGAGTTTCACGATTAACACGCCGCAGCTCGACGCCGACGTCGATCGCGCGAAAGCGAAGGCGCAGGGCGTGCCGTTGCGAAATGTGTTCGAGACGATGCAGATCAATCTCGGCTCGCTCTATGTGAACGATTTCAACCGCTTCGGCCGCACCTATCAGGTCGTCGCGCAGGCCGACGCGCCGTTCCGCGATTCGCCCGACGACATCCTGCGGCTGAAGACGCGCAACGACGCCGGCCAGCTCGTGCCGCTCGGCTCGCTCGTCAGCGTGCGCGAAAGCTACGGGCCCGAGCGCGTGATGCGCTACAACGGTTATCCGGCGATCGAGATCAGCGGGGCACCCGCGGCGGGATTCAGCTCCGGGCAGGCGGAGGCGGCGATGCAGAAACTCGCCGACGAGCATTTGCCCAAAGGTCTCGCGCTCGAGTGGACCGAGCTGACGTATCAAAAGATTCTCGCGGGCAACGCCGGCCTCTGGGTTTACCCGCTGAGCATCCTCCTCGTGTTCCTCGTGCTCGCGGCGCAATACGAGAGCTTCCGGCTGCCGTTCGCGGTGATCCTCATCGTGCCGATGGCGCTGTTCTCCGCGATGGTCGGCCTCTGGCTGACGCGCGGCGAGAACAACGTCTTCACGCAGATTGGCCTGATCGTGCTCATCGGCCTCGCGGCGAAGAACGCGATTTTGATCGTCGAGTTCGCGGTGAAGCGCCGCGAGGAGGGCGCGAGCATCGTCGATGCCGCGCTCGATGCTGCGCGACTCCGGCTGCGGCCGATCCTGATGACTTCGATCGCGTTCATCGCCGGCGTGTTTCCGCTCGTCATCAGCACGGGCGCCGGCGCCGAGATGCGTCGCGCGATGGGCGTCGCCGTCTTCGCCGGCATGATTGGCGTGACGATCTTCGGCCTCTTCCTGACGCCGGTCTTCTACGTCGTCCTCGAAAAACTCGGCCTGCGCAAACCCGCGCCCGCCGCGACGCCGGCGCCGCTCCCCGCGCCGCAATCCGCCTGAGTCCTTTTGTTCACCTAACTTCCAACCAACCACCCACCTCCCATCCTCATGTCCAACGCATCCCACAAACTCTCCGGCAAAGTTGCCGTCGTCACGGGCGCCTCCAAAGGCATCGGCGCCGCCATCGCCACGCATCTTGCCGCCGCCGGCGCGGCCGTGGTCGTCAACTACGCTTCGAGCCGCGAGGGCGCCGATCGCGTCGTCGCCCGCATCACCGCCGACGGTGGCCGTGCGGTCGCCGTGCAAGCGGACGTATCCAAAAAAGCGGACATCGACCGGCTGTTCGCCGAAACGAAGATCGCGTTCGGGCGTGTCGACATCCTCGTCAACAACGCGGGTGTCTATGAATTCGCGCCGCTCGCCGAGGTGACCGAGCCGCATTTTCACCGTCAGTTCGGCCTGAACGTGCTCGGCCTGCTGCTGACGACGCAGAAGGCGGTCGAGCTTTTCGGCCCCGACGGCGGCGTGGTGATCAACGTTGGTTCGGTGGCCGGGTCCATCGGGCTACCGGGCGGGTCGGTTTACAGCGCGACGAAGGCGGCGGTCGACACGATCACGAAGTCGCTGGCGAAGGAACTCGCGCCGCGGAAAATCCGGGTCAACTCGCTCAATCCCGGCGGCGTCGAAACCGAGGGCGCGCGCACGGCGGGCATCACCGGCAGCGAACTGGAGAAAAACATCATCGCGCAAACGCCGCTCGGCCGGATCGGTCACCCCGACGACATCGGCCGCGTGGCTGTTTTCCTCGCGTCGGAAGACTCCGGTTGGATCACCGGCGAAGCGCTGGCGGTCGCCGGCGGTCACGCCCACTGAGCGCCGCAAAACGTCACCGAGCTTATGAAAAACCTGACCTTTCTCCTGCCATGGCTCGCCGTCGCGCCGGCCCTGGCCGGTCTGCCGGCGGTCGGCCCCGACTACGTGCGGCCCGACGCGCCCCGCGCGGAAGCCTATCGTGATGCCGGCCATTCCGACGCATGGAAGACCGCCGCGCCCGCCGATCATTTCGCGCGCGGCGAGTGGTGGACGCTGTTCGGCGACGACACGCTGAACGAACTCGAGGTTCGCGCGCTCGCGGCCAATCAGGACCTTCGCGCCGCGGCGGCGCGCGTCGAGCAGGCGCGCGCGGCCGCCGGGCTGGCGCGCAGCGCCTACTGGCCGCAGGTTGCGGTGGGCGGCGTGGTGACGCGTGAACGCACGTCGACCACCACGGACAATGTGCAACCGAATCCCCTGACGACGACCTATCGCGCGCCGCTCGAGGCGTCGTGGGAGATCGATCTTTTCGGTCGCGTGCGACGGCTCGGCGAGAGCTCGCGGGCGGAAGCGGCGGCGAGTGCGGCGGCGTTCGAGTCGGTGCGGCTCGCGCTCACGGCCGAAGTCGCGACGAATTATTTTTCGCTCGTCGCGGTCGAGCGGGAGTGGGCGGTCGTGCGCGACACGGTGGGATTGCGCCGGCGCGCGGCCGAGTTGATCACGGCACGGATGCGCAGCGGCACGGCGGCGGACCTGGACGTGGCGCGCGCGGAGACCGAACTGGCGCTCGCCGAGGCCGATCTCGCGGCGCTGGCGAACCGGCGCGCGGCGTTGCAAAACGCGCTCGCGGTGCTCGTGGGCGAGCCGGCGAGCGGTTTTGCGCTGACGGTGACGGCGCGTGACTTCGCCGCACCGGAAATTCCGGCGGGTTTGCCGTCCGAGCTGTTGGAACGCCGACCCGACATCGCGGCGGCGGAGCGCGCGCTGGCGGCGGCGAATGCGCGGATCGGCGTCGCGAAGGCGGCGTTTTTCCCGGCGATTTCGCTGACGGGCGGCGTCGGTCAGGCGAGCGGCGACATCGACCGGTTGTTCGACTCGGATTCGCGGACGTGGTCGATCGGGCCGCGGCTTTATCTGCCGATTTTCCAGGGCGGTCGGAATCGCGCCAACTTCGCGCGCAGCCAGGCGGCTTACCACGAAGCGGTGGCGGTGTTTCGCCAGCAGGTGCTGGTGGCCTTTCGCGAGGTGCAGGACGCGCTGACCGCGACCCATCTGTTGCAGCAACAGGCGGCGGCGCAGGAACGCGCACTGGTGGCGTCGCGCCGCGCGACCGGCCAGGCGCAAACCCGCTACGATGCGGGCTATGTTTCCTACCTCGAGGTGATTGATGCGCAGCGCACCACGCTGGGGCTCGAGCGCGCGAACACGCAGCTCGCGGCGCAACGGATCAACGCGAGCGTGGCCCTGATCAAGGCGCTCGGCGGCGGCTGGTCGTCGGCGACGGCAAATCCAAATCCGGAAATCTAGATCAAATGCTCGCGCTGCTCGCCATTCTGCTCGCGCTGGTCATCCTGATTGCCGTGGACACCAGCGAAGTGCCGCGGGTGTAGGGCCGTCAGGAATTTCGTCGGACGCTCGCGAAGTAGCCCGGTCAATCTGACCGTGGGGACGTCGCAGAAGCGGTCAGGTTGACCGCACTACGTTTCGCACTCGAAACTCCCTGTAGCTTCCACAACCAACGCGCTCCCTTTTCTTATGTCTCATCTCTTCGAACCCTTCCAACTCAAGTCCATCGCGCTGCGCAACCGCGTCGGCGTCTCGCCGATGTGCGAGTATTCCGCGGAGGACGGCATGCCCAACGACTGGCATCTCGTGCACCTCGGCTCGCGCGCCATCGGCGGGGCGGGGCTGGTGATCGCGGAGGCGACGGGCGTCTCGCCGGAGGCACGTATCACACCCGGCGATACGGGCATCTGGGCGGACCGGCACATCGAGCCGTTTGCGCGGATCACGCGTTTCCTGAAGGCGCACGGCGCGGTGGCGGGCATTCAGATCGCACACGCGGGCCGGAAGGCGAGTGCGGCGGTGCCGTGGGAGGGTGGCGATCATTTGCCGGACGACGCCGGCGGCTGGATCCCGGTGGCGCCGAGCGCGATCGCGTTCGGCGACGGACTGGACAAGGTGCCGCACGCGTTGACGGTCGAGGAGATCAAGCGGGTGCAGGCGGATTTCGTCGCGGCGGCGAGGCGGTCGCTCGCGGCGGGTTTCGAGTGGCTGGAGCTGCACTCGGCGCACGGGTATTTGAGCCACGAGTTCCTGTCGCCGCTGTCGAACCAGCGGACGGACAACTACGGCGGCGCATTCGAAAACCGGATACGCTTCCTGATGGAAACGACGCGGGCGGTGCGCGCGGTGTGGCCGGAGAACCTGCCGCTGACGGTGCGGATTTCGTGCACGGACTGGGTCGAGGGCGGCTGGGACCTCGAGCAGTCGGTGGAGCTCGCGCGGCGGCTGAGGGCCGAAGGCGTCGACCTGATCGATTGCAGTTCGGGCGGCGCGGTGCCGAACGCGAAGATCGCGGTCGGGCCGGGTTATCAGGTGCCGTTCGCGGAGCGGATCCGGCGCGAAGCAGGCATCGCGACGGCGGCGGTGGGTTTGATCACGGAGGCGAAGCAGGCGGACGACATCGTGCGCAGCGGTCAGGCGGACGTGGTGCTGCTCGCGCGGGAGTTTTTGCGCGACCCGTATTGGCCGGCGCACGCGGCGCGGGCGCTGGGGCAGGCGGCCGCGCTGCCGGCGCCGAACCAATATGCGCGTGCGTGGTGAGTGGCTTTTTCCGCGGCGAATGTTATTACTGTCGGTTTCAAGCTTTATGAACTCGTTCACGATCTACACTCCCACGCGCCTTTTCTTCGGCGCGGATCAGGCGGCTGCGTTCGCCAAGGCGGCGGCGAAACTCGGGCGGCATGCGCTGCTCGTCACCGGCGGTGGTTCGGTGGAAAAACTCGGCTACCTTGCGACAGTGAAGGCGGCGCTCGCGGCGGAGGGATTGCAGGTGACGCATTTCAGCGGCATCGAGCCGAATCCCGAGTCGGCGACGATCAATCGCGCGGCGGCGGAGCTGAAGACGGCGGGCGCGGATTTCGTGATCGCGCTCGGCGGCGGGTCGGTGATGGACGCGTCGAAGGCGATCGCGGCGCTGGCGTTTGCCGGCGAGCGCGACATCTGGCCGTTCGTGTTGGGCGAGGCGCGGGCGTTTCAATTGAAAGGCGCGCTGCCGATCGCGGCGATCCCCACGACGGCGGCGACGGCGTCGGAGGTGACGCCGTATGCGGTGATTTCGAACCGGACGGTGAAGGGAAAGTCGGTGCTCGGTTTCGAGTTCATGAAGCCGCGGGTGTCGTGGCTGAACCCGGCGTTCACGGTGAAACTTTCGGCCACGACGACGCGCGACGGCGCGGCGGACATTCTCAGTCACGTGTTCGAAAACTATCTGCTCGGCGGCGGCGGCTCGCCGCTGGCGGATCGGCATACGGAGGGGATCATCGCGACGGTGATCGAAACGCTGCCGCGGTTGCTGGCGGATTTGGAGAACGTGGAACTGCGCGGCGTGCTGCTGTGGGCGTCGACGCTGGCGTTGAACGATTATCAGCTCGCGGGCCGGAACGATTCGCAGTTCGTGCTGCACTCGATGGAGCACGCGCTGAGCGGATTTCATCCGGAGCTCGCGCACGGTCGCGGGCTGGCGACGCTTTATCCGGCATATTTCCGCTGGCTGCTGGCGCACGGCCGGGCGCGCGAGCGGCTGGCGCAGCTGGGCGAGCGTATTTTCGGGCTGGATACGGAGGAGGGCGACGCGGCCGAAGGTTTCATCGATCAGTTCGAGGCGTGGCTGGCGGACAACGGCCTGCGGCAGTCGCTGCCCGACCTCGGCATCGAGGAGAAGGAATACGCGACGATCGCGGCGTATGCGGTGAAAGTATATAGCGACGGGAAGCAGCTCGAGGCGCTCGGGCCGCTCCCGGCGGAGGAGATCGTGAAGATCTTCCAGGCGACCGCGGCGCAGGCGAAGGAGGCGGTGGTGTAGTTCGCGGGGCGTGGGTTCGGAGGTAGGAGCCGCTTGCAGGCGATAGGGTGCGTCGTCCGTTTTCGAGGCACGCAATCGCCTGCAAGCAGGCTCCTACCTTTGGGGTCGCGAGGGTGAGTCGAAGACCGCGTTACGCTCGACGGCGGTGAGCTCGCGCCATGTTCCCGGCGCGAGTTCGCCGAGGGCGAAACCGCCGATGCGGGCGCGCACGAGGCGCAGCGTCGGATGGCCGATCGCGGCGGTCATGCGGCGGACCTGACGGTTCTTGCCCTCGATGAGTTCGAGCGCGAGCCAGCAGTCCGGGACGTTTTTGCGAAAACGGATCGGCGGATCGCGCGGCGGCAACGGCGGCGGCGGATCGAGCCGGCGCGCCGTGCAGGGACGCGTTTTGAAGTCGCCGAGGTCGAGGCCGCGCTGGAGACGCGCGAGCGAGGCGGCATCGGGGATGCGTTCGACCTGCGCCCAGTATTCGCGGCGATGGGCGTTTTTCGGATCGAGCAGGCGCGAGTTGAGACTGGGTTCGTCGCTCAGGAGCAGCAGGCCCTCCGAATCGGCGTCGAGCCGGCCGAGCGCGTAAACGTTGGGCGGCAGCTGGAAGTCGGCGAGCGTGCGCCAGCGGGAGCCGGGTTCGGGCGTGAATTGGGAGAGGACGCCGTAGGGCTTGTGGAAGGCGAGGAGCACTGCGGCGGGAAAGTGCGAATTAACAAGTAACAAGTGACAAGTAACAAGGCGGGCGATCCAGCGAGTAAGGCCTGGGTTTGCCGAATCCGGCTCTTGCTACTTCATAGTAGTTGCTTGTCACTTTCTTCCATGCTCGCCGTTCGACTCGAAGCCATCAATGAACTGAAAATCGCCGAGGTTTCGGCGCCGGTCCCAGCGGCGGGCGAGGTGCTGATCGACCTGCGAGCGGCGGCGCTCAATCACCGCGACGTGTGGATCAAGGCGGGGCAATACGCGGGGCTGAAGTTTCCGTGCATTCCCGGGTCGGACGGTGCGGGCGTCGTGAGCGCGGCGGGCGAGGGCGTCGACGCGAGCTGGATCGGTCGCGAGGTGATCATCAACGCGAGTTTCAACTGGGGCGACGACGACCGGGCGCAGGGGAAGGATTTTTCCATTCTCGGGCTGCCGCGCGACGGCACGCTGGCGGAAAAGATCGCGGTGCCGGTGGCGCAGTTGGAGGCGAAGCCGGCGCACTTAACGTGGGAGCAGGCGGCGGCGCTGCCGCTCGGCGGGTTGACGGCGTGGCGCGCGATTTCGACCCGGGGGAATCTGCACGCGCGCGAGCGGGTGTTGATCACGGGCGTGGGCGGCGGGGTGGCGTTGCTGGCGCTGCAGTTTGCGGTGGCGCACGCGGCGGAGGTGTGGGTGACGTCGAGCTCGACGGAGAAGATCGCGCGCGCGGTCGAGTTGGGTGCGAAGGGCGGGGCGAATTACACGCAGGAAGGCTGGGCGGCGGGGCTGGCGAAGACGGCGGGCGGCTTCGACCTGATCGTCGACAGCGCGGGCGGACCGGGCTTCGAGTCGCTGATCGACCTGGCGGCGCCGGGCGGACGGATCGTGTTTTTCGGCGCGACGCGCGGCAATCCGCCGCTGCTGCCGATGCGAAAGATTTTCTGGCGGCATCTGTCGCTGCTCGGCACGACGATGGGTTCGCCGCTGGATTGGCAGTCGATGGTGCAGTATGTCGGCACGCACGAGATCAAGCCGGTGGTGAGCGAGGTCTTGCCGCTGGAGCGGGCGGGCGAGGCGTTTGCACTGATGGAGCGCGGCGGGCAGTTCGGGAAGATCGTGTTGACGATGAAGTAGGCGGGCAGGGAACCGACGCGCCGCGGTGCGTTCAGGCTTGGCCTCCGTCGGCGTGACGGAGTTAATTTTTCTTATGAGTGAAAATCCGAACGCGTATGTCTGCATCATGGCCGGTGGCAGCGGCGAACGTTTCTGGCCGATGAGCCGGCAGCGGACGCCGAAGCATTTGTTGAAACTGTTTTCCGATCAGACGCTGCTCGAGGAGACGGTGCGCCGGCTCGAGGGCGTGGTGCCGCGCACGAATATTTTTGTGCTGACGAACGAGGTCCAACTCGCGGCCACGCGCGAAGCGCTGTCGTTTCTCGCGCCAGAGCAGATCGTGGCGGAGCCGGCGAAACGCGACACCGCGCCGGCGGCGGCGCTCGCGACGGGACTGGTGCGCGCGCGCAATCCGGACGCGGTGATGGCGCTGTTGCCAGCGGATCACTTGATCAAGGACGCGGCGCGTTATCGCGCCCAGATGGGTGCGGCGCTCGCGCTGGCGGCGCAGGGGGATGCGCTGATGACGTTCGCGATCAAGCCCACGTATGCCTCGCCGGGTTTTGGCTATTTGGAAATGGGGGAGGAAATCGGCGGGGCGGCAGGCGCCGTCGTGCGTCGCGTCGTGCGTTTCGTGGAAAAACCCGACATCGCGACGGCGGAAAAATACCTGGCTGGCGGGAATCACGCGTGGAATGCCGGCATGTTTTTGTGGCGGGTGCGTGCGTTTCAAAAGGAAGCGGAGCACCACGCGCCGGAGCTGGCGAAATTCGTTCGCGAGTTTCCGTCGGGCGACCCGACCGCGTATCTCGCGTCTCGATTTCCGACGCTGCCGAAGATTTCGGTGGATTACGCGATCATGGAAAAAGCGGCGGAGGTCCGCACGATTGTCGCGGAATACGATTGGGACGACGTCGGCATGTGGACCTCGCTCCCGCCGCACTTGGAGACGGACGAAGCGCAGAATTCCGTGCGGGGTGAAGTCCTGCGGATCGATGCGAAAAACAACATCGTGTTCTCCAACGGCCGGGTAGTTGCCCTGGTGGGCGTGAAGGATCTCGTGGTGGTGGAAACCGACGATGCGCTGCTGGTGTGTCATCGCGATGCGGTGCAGGACATCAAGAAGCTGATGCCGCTGCTGCCGAAGGAACTGGTTTAGAAACGTGAGCCCGGCGTGCCTGCCGGGCTGTTTTCGCACCAACCCGACGGGGACGTCGGGTTTCACCTGTCGCCGCGGCGGTCTATTGAATGACTGCGTGGGCGGTTTGCGCATCGCCAAGGGCGCCGCAAGGTGGATTTTTGCTTCACGCACCGCCGGTCGCGGCCTAGTGCTAAACCTTCTCATCCAATGACGCTCCAAACTCTTCTTCTCGCCAAGGCCGCCAATCAGGCGCGCGGTCTCGCCATCGACGCCGTGCACGCGTGCTCCTCGGGTCACCTGGGCCTCCCGCTCGGCGCTGCCGAGGTCGGCGCCGTGCTCTTCGGTCACGCGCTTTCGCACAATCCGGAGCGTCCGCGCTGGATCAATCGCGACCGCTTCGTCCTCTCCGCCGGCCACGGCAGCATGTTTCTCTACAGCTGGCTGCATCTCAGCGGCTACGATCTCCCGATCGAGGAGCTGAAAAATTTCCGCCAGCTCCACAGCAAGACGCCGGGCCACCCCGAGTTTCACGAAACGCCGGGCGTCGAGGCGACTACCGGTCCGCTTGGACAGGGCGTGGGCAACGCGGTCGGCATGGCGGTCGCGGGCCAGATGGCGGCGGCGCGTTTCAACACCGCGGAGCATCCGATTTTCGATTACCACGTGGTGTGCCTCGCCGGTGACGGCTGCATGCAGGAAGGCGTGGCGCTCGAGGCGATCTCGTTCGCCGGGCACCAGAAGCTGGACAACCTGATCCTCATTTACGATTCGAACGACGTCACGCTCGACGCGATGGCGGACAAGACGCAGAGCGAGAACACGACCGCGCGTTTCAAGTCGATCGGCTGGGATGTGCAGACCGTCGACGGCCACGACATGGTGGCGTTTCTGAAGGCGTTCAACCGCGCAAAAAAAACGAAGAGCGGCAAGCCGCAGCTCATCATCGCGAAGACGCAGATCGGCCGCGGCATCCCGGAAGTGGCGGGCACCGCGAAGGGCCACGGCGAGGGCGGAGCGAAGTTCGCCGATGCGGCGCGCGCGGGACTCGAGCTGCCCGGCGACCAGCATTTCTTCGTGAGCGACGACGTGCGCGCTTACTTTGCGAACCACAAGGCGCGGCTCGTGCGCCTCTGCAACAAGTGGCACAAGACCTACAAGGCCTGGGCCGAGGCGAATCCGGAAAAGGCCGCGCTGCTCGAGTCGCGCGATACCGCGCCGAATGCCGCCGCGCTGTTGGAAAAAGTGCCGCTGTTCCCGGCCGATGCGAAGCTCGCGACGCGCGCCGCCGGTCGTGACGTGCTCCAGCCGATCGCGGCGGAGCTGCCGCTGCTCATCGGCGGCAGCGCGGACTTGTATGGTTCGACGCTGAACTACATCGCGTCGGACAAGGATTTCGACGCGTCGAACCGCGGCGGTCGCAACATCCGCTTCGGCATTCGCGAACACGCGATGGCGGCGATCGCGAACGGCTTCGCGTATGATGGGCTGTTCCGCCCGAGCGTGGCGACGTTTCTGGTGTTCGCGGATTATTCGCGTCCGTCGATGCGTCTCGCCGCGCTCGCGAAGCTGCCGGTCGTGTATGTTTACACGCACGATTCGATCGGCGTGGGCGAGGACGGCCCGACGCACCAGCCGGTGGAAACGGTTTCCGCGCTGCGCTTGATTCCGAATTTCGACGTGATTCGTCCCGCCGATCCGGAAGAAACGGCCGGCGCGTTTGCCGCCGCGATGGAGCGCACGGACGGTCCGACGCTGCTCGCGCTGACGCGCCAGACGCTGCCGTTGTTGAACGAGGTCGACGTGCAGCTGCGCCGCACGGGCGTGCTCAAGGGCGGCTACATCGCGGTGCGCGAGACGGCGCCGCTCACGCATATCCTCCTCTCGGCGGGCAGCGAAGTGCAGCTCGCGGTGGCGGCGGCGAAAACGCTTGGCGCCGGTGTGCGCGTGGTGTCGATGCCGTCGTTCTTCCGTTTCGACCAGCAGCCGGCGGAGTATCGCGAGAGCGTGTTGCCGGCGTCCTGCCGCAAACGCGTCGCGATCGAGGCGGGCGTCACCGGCTTGTGGAGCAAGTATGTCGGGCTCGACGGTAAGGTCGTCGGCATCGATCGCTTCGGTATCAGCGCGCCGGGGCCGACCGTGTTCAAGGAACTCGGCATCACCGCCGAGGCCGTGGTGGCGGCGGCGCAGTCGCTGTAAGGCGAAGCGCTTTTGCGAAGTCTGAATTCCCGCCCTCGCGCTCTCCGGAGCGCGGGGGCTTTTTGTTGGGAGCGCCGACGTCCTCGTCGGCTATTCCGAACCAGGCCGGCG
>JAEYYL010000076.1 GCA_023430825.1 Verrucomicrobiota bacterium
CACCATGCCGACGCCGTATTTGTCGGCGAGCTTGATCGCGGTCTCGATCGCGGCATAGCCGGTGGCCTGGCCGAGCTTGCGGTTGGCGTTCCACACCGCGGCGCCGCGGAAACGCGTTTTCACCTTCTCGATTTTCGCCTTCGGCACGCAGCCCTTGGCGCCGGAGCCGAAGAGATGATCGAGATGCAACGCCTTCAGGGCGTTGTGCGTGCGGATACCGTGGCGCGTGGCCTCGGCGCAGAAGCGCGCGCCGGCCGCGGCCTCTTGGGCCGAGTATCCGCGCTTCTTATACGCGGCTTCGACGAGCGCGTTGTGCTGTTCTTCCGGGACGACGTAGAATGTTTCCATGGCAAAAAGTAGCGGGTAGTGAGTAGCGGGTAGCGAGTAGCGAGTAGATGAAAAGCGAAGCGCCAACTAGCGATCGAACAGGAATGCTCGCTACTCGCTACCCGATGCTCGCTACTTCATCGATCACACCACCTTCTTCGTGGCCACCTCGGGATTGACCTGCGCGAGCGGCTTCTCGCCGTTCATCGCGAGGATGAGGTTCTTCACCGCGGCCGTCGCCTGGCGCACGACGCTCTCGTAGGTGCGCGAGCCGACGTGCGGCGTGCACACGACGTTCGGCAGCTTGAGCAGCGGATGATCCGCCGCCGGCGGCTCGTGATCGAGCACGTCGGTGCCGTAGCCGCCCACCTGCCCGTTCTTCAATGCCGCGACCAGGTCGTCGGTGTGCACGATCTCGCCGCGCGCACAATTCAGGATCAGCACACCCTGCTTCATCTTCGCGATGCTCTTCGCGTTGATCATGTCGCGCGTCTCGGGCGTCAGGTTCGTGTGCAGCGAGAGGTAATCCGACGCCGCGAAAATCTCGTCGAGCGACGCCGCGCGCTTCACGCCGTGCTGCGCCGCGAACTTCTCGTCCCAGTAAACATCGTAGCCGATCGGGTTCATCCCGAAGGCCCGCGCACGAATCGCCACTTCCTTACCGATGCGGCCCAGGCCGACGATGCCGATCGTCTTCTCGAGGAGCTCGTGGCCTGTCTTCCTCTTCCAGCCGCCGCTGCGCGTCGAGTCCGTGTGGAAGAGGAAATTCTTCTCCAGCGCCAGCAGCAGCAGGAACGTATGCTCCGCCACCGTCGTGTGGTTCACGCCCGGCGTGAAAAGCAGCGGCAACCCGAATTCGGTGCAGCTCTTCACGTCGATCTTATCCACGCCGATGCCGTATTTCGAAATCACTTTCAACCGTGGACGCGCCTTCTCCAACACGGCGCGCGTGATCATGTCGTCGCCGCAGATGTAACCGTCGATCTCGCCGACGAGCGCGAGCGTGTCGGCTTCGTTGAGCGGGCCGCGGGCACGGATGATTTCCCAGCCGGTGCTCGCGAGCAGATCATGATGGCCGCCAGGGGTGTCCTGAAACGACGTCGTGGTAAGAAGAATTCGGGTCATGGTAAGAAAACAGAAAGCGGAGCGCGCCACTCTTGGAAATTTCCGCCGCGCAACCAAGGTGAAACTGGCAGCGTCAACGATGTGACCAACAAGCGGAGCGCCCTCGCTTGAACCCGACCGCAAATGAAGTTCCCCTCCTCCGACGTTCGCGTCCCCGGCCGATCGCTCCCCGTTTTCGTCGTCGCCCTCCCCCCGCTCCGCCCGTTCAATCGGCCATCGCTTTCGCCCCGCAGTCATATTCGTTGCCCGCCATGAAGCTCCATTATTGTCCCTCGCCCGCCGAAACCAACACGCTTGGCACCGAAGCGCTCCGCTCCGCCTTCTGGATCGGCGATCTCTGCCAGCCCGGCCAGCTCACCGCGCATTACACCGATCTCGATCGCATGATCGTCGGCGTCGCCACGCCCGCGACCGCACCGCTCGCGCTGCCGAACTACAAGGAAACCGGCACGAGCTTCTTCCTCGAACGCCGGGAAATCGGCATCATCAACATCGGCGCGCCCGGCGTCGTTCGCGTCGGCGGCACCGCGCACACGCTCAACTCGCTCGACTGCCTCTACGTCGGCCTCGGCGAACGCGACGTCTCCTTCGAATCCGGCGCCACCGGCCAGGCCACGTTCTATTTCATCAGCACTCCCGCCCACGCGAAGCATCCGACCGCCGTCGCCACCCACAGCTCCGTCAGCGCCGCCCCGATCGGCGACGTCGCGAAGTGCAATCGCCGCCGCATTAATAAATACATCCACCCCGACGGCATCAAAAGCTGCCAACTCGTGATGGGTTTCACCGAGTTCGAGGCCGGCAGCGTGTGGAACACCATGCCGCCGCACACGCATTCGCGCCGCACCGAAATCTATTTCTACTTCGACCTCGGCAGCGATCTGGTGATGCACTTCCTCGGCGAACCGACCGCCACCCGCCACGTCGTCGTGCGCGACCGCGAAGCCGTTCTCTCGCCCGCCTGGTCGATCCACGCCGGCGTCGGCACCGGCAGCTATCGCTTCATCTGGGCGATGGGCGGCGACAACCAGGTGTTCTCCGACATGGACGCCGTTCCTCTCGGCGAACTCCGCTGAAGCACCGCCCACGAATCACGCGCATAGACGCGAATCCTATCGTTCACGCGTTTCTTTTCCCTCTCCGCCATTCGCGACTATTCGCGTGATTCGCGGGCAACCCGCTCCCCCTTCTTTCATGCCCAACATCCTCGATAAATTCCGCCTCGATGGCCGCGTCGCGATCGTCACCGGCGCCTCGCGCGGTCTCGGCGCCGGCATGGCGCTGGCCCTCGCCGAAGCCGGCGCCGACGTCGCGCTCGTCGCCCGCGGCGACACCTCCACGCTCGCCCGCGACATCGCCGCGCTCGGCCGCAAATCCGTCACCGTCGCCATCGACGTCGCCTCGCCCGGCGCCGCCCAGAAGATCGTCGACGACACCGTCGCCGCGCTCGGCCGCGCCGACATCCTCGTCAACAACGCCGGCATCATCCGCCGCGCCGCGTTCGTCGATTTCACCGAGCAGGATTGGCGCGAGGTGCTCGACGTGAACCTCGACGCCGCGTTTCGCCTGAGCCAGGTGTTCGCGCGCCAGCTCATCGCGAAAAAATCGCCCGGCAAAATCATCAATGTCACGTCGATGCTCTCATTCCAGGGCGGCGTGCGCGTGGGCTCCTACACTGCGGCAAAAAGCGCGCTCAACGGCCTGACGAAACTGATGGCCAACGAACTCGCGAGCCACGGGATCAACGTCAACGCCCTCGCGCCCGGCTACATGGCGACCGACAACACCGCGCTCCTCCGCGCCGACGAAAAGCGCAACGCCGCGATCCTCGATCGCATTCCCGCCGGTCGCTGGGGCACACCCGAGGATCTCGCCGGCGCCGCCGTGTTTCTCGCGTCGCCCGCCGCCGACTACATGCACGGCTTCACCCTCGCCGTCGACGGTGGCTGGCTCGCGCGCTGAGTGGGATGCTCGAACCGTGGGAGGGGCTTTACGCCCCGACTCACGCCGCGCTCCACGTCGGGGCCTAAAGCCCCTCCCACCGTTTCGAACCCATTTAACCACCTCCATGAAATTACCCCTCCTCGCCGCCCTCCTGTTCGCCTCCTCCGCCTTCACGTTCGCCGCCGACACTCTCACGATCACCGTCACCCACGATCTCGAGATCGCGCGCCCGTCCGAGACCATCACCGTTCCCTTCGCGCAAATCGCCGACGCCCTGCCCGGCGCGCTCCTCCAAAAACTCGCCGTCAAAAACTCCGCCGGCCAGTCCCTCCCTTATCAGGTCACCAACGTCGCTCCGCAGGCGAAAGACCCCGACAACAAGGGCATCGCCTACGGCGAATTGATTTTCCAACACGACTTCGCCGCCGGCGAAAAATCCGCCACCTTCACCGTCGAGCGCACCGAACACGTCGCGCCGGTTTTCCCGACCAAGACCTTCGCCCGCCACATCCCCGAGCGCCTCGACGACTTCGCTTGGGAAAACGACAAGGTCGCGCACCGCACCTACGGCCCCGCGCTCGCCGCACCCGACGTCGCCAAAACCGGCAAGGAAATCCTCGTCACCAGCGGCCTCGACGTCTGGTGCAAGCGCGTCGACTACCCGATCGTCGACCGCTGGTATAACAAGGGCCACGATCACTACCACCACGACGAGGGCGAGGGCATGGACATGTATCAGGTCGGCCCGTCGCGCGGCTGTGGCGGCACCGGCGTCTGGGACGGTCAGCAACTCCACGTCGCCCGCAACTACGCCGCGTGGCGCATCCTCGCCAACGGCCCCGTCCGGACCGTGTTCGAACTCACCTACGACACCTGGGCCGCCAACGGCATCTACGTTTCGGAAACCAAACGCTTCACCGTCGACGCCGGCCACAACCTCGACCTGATCGAGAGCACGTTCACCGCCACCGGCAACCGAAAGGAAATCGTCGTCGCCGTCGGTCTGAACAAAAATCCCGCCGACCGCGGCCAGGATCCGCAGATTGCCGTCGCGCGCGCCGATGCCGATGCCTCGCTCGCCCAATGGATCGTCCAGAAAACCAACGGCGAACTCGGCACCGCCGTCGTCGTGGCGCGCGACGCCTTCGCCGGCTACGCGGAAGACGACCGCAATCTCCTCGTGCTCGCCAAAGCGAAACCCGGCGAACCCGTGCGCTATCTCGCCGGCGCCGGATGGTCGCGCGCCGGGGATTTCACCTCGAAGGCCGCGTGGGATACCTACGTCGCCCAGGCCGCCGCCCGCCTCAACTCACCCATCAAAGTCACTGTTCAATAAACGCCCTATTCCCCATGAAGCCCCAGACCCATTCCGCTAGCGGCCGCCGGGACGGTCGCCGTCACCTGCGGCATCTTTTCGCCGCCTGCCTGTTTTCCCTCGCCGCGACGTCGGCGTCCGCCGCCCCGCTGGCGAAAAGCTTCGGCGACGCCTCCCCGCTCGAATGGTCGCAGCGCCTGGCAAAGTCCGAGATGAAACGCAAAGGCGAGACGATGTTTTACCAGGGCGCGCCACGGGCCCGCTGGGATTACACCACCTCCCTCTTCGGCCTCTCGCTCCTCAAGCTCGCGGAAAAAACCGGCAACACCGACTACATCGACTACGGCGCGAAGACCGTCGAGACCTTCGTCCAGCCCGACGGCTCCATCGCCACCTACAAGATGGAGGACTACAACATCGACATGATCCCCCCGGGGAAGGTGATGCTCCTCCGCTACGAACAGGGCCGCCGCGACCCCCACCTGTTGAAGGCGATCGCGACGATGCACGAACAGCTCCAGAAGCACCCGCGCACCAGCGAGGGCGGCTTCTGGCACAAGCTCCGCTATCCTCACCAGATGTGGCTCGACGGCCTGTTCATGGCGTCGCCCTTCCTCGCCCACTACGGCAAACTCTTCGAGGAACCCGCTGCGTTCGACGACGTCGCAAACCAGATCCTGCTCATGGACAAATACGCCTACGACGCGAAGTCCGGCCTGTATTACCACGCGTGGGACGAAAAACGCGAACAGCCCTGGGCCAACAAGGAAACCGGCACTTCGCCGAATTTCTGGGGCCGCGCCGTCGGCTGGTGGTCGATGGCGCTCGTCGACTCGCTCGACTTCTTCTCGCCCACGCATCCCGAGGTCGACCACATCAACGAAATCCTCCGCCGCACCGCCGACGGCATCGTGCGCTGGCAGGACGCGGACACCGGCCTCTGGTGGCAGGTCATGGATCAGGGCTCGCGCGAGGGGAACTACCTCGAAGCCACCTGCTCGAGCATGTTCGTCTATGCGCTCGCGAAGGGCATCAACCGCGGCTACCTCCCGCGCGACAAATACCTGCCCACCGTCCTGAAAGGCTACGAGGGCATCATCCGCGATTTCATCCGCACCGACGCCGACGGCACCATCAGCCTCACGCGCTGCTGCGAAGTCGCCGGCCTCGGCTACACCAATTCCAAAGGCCGCCCGCGCGACGGCTCGTTCGAATACTACATCAGCGAGCCGATTATCGACAACGACCTGAAAGGCGTCGGCCCCTTCATCCTCGCCGGCATCGAGGTCGAGGAACTCCTCGCCTCGTCCGACTCCGTCTCCGGTGGCTCGGCGCGTGAGCGCCGGGACCTCGGCGCCCGCGGTTGGGCCGACTACGACGCCATCCTCGCTCGCATCAGCGCGCCGACGTTTCCCGATCGAGATTTCCCCATCACCGATTTCGGCGCGAAACCCGGCGTCTATGCCGGCGACGCGATCGCCGCCGCCATCGCCGCGTGCGCCCAGGCCGGCGGCGGCCGCGTCGTCGTTCCCCGGGGCGAATGGCTCACGGGCGCCATTCACCTCAAGAGCAACGTCAACCTTCACGTTTCCGAGGGCGCCACCCTGCGCTGGGTCTTCGAACTCGATAAATACCCCGTCGTCTTCACGCGCTGGGAAGGCGTCGAGGTCATGAACTACTCGCCGTTCATCTACGCCTACGGCCAGGAGAACATCGCCATCACCGGCACCGGCACGCTCGACGGCGGCGCCGACTGGGACACGTGGTGGGGCTGGAACGACAAGCGCCAGCAACCCGTCCGCCAGCGCCCCTCGCGCGACAAGCTCTTCCAGATGGGCGAAAACAACGTCCCCGTCGCCCAGCGCGTCTTCGGCCCCGGCGAACATCTCCGGCCCAATTTCATCCAGCCCTACCGCTGCAAGAACATCCTCGTCGAAGGCGTCACCATCCTGCGTTCGCCGATGTGGGAAATTCATCCCGTCCTCTCGCAGAACATCACCGTGCGCAATGTGAAGATCACCACCCACGGCCCCAACAACGACGGCTTCAATCCCGAATCCTGCCGCGATATCCTCGTCGAGGATACGCTCTTCGACACCGGTGACGACTGCATCGCGATCAAATCGGGCCGCAACAACGACGGCCGCCGCATCGCCGTCCCCACCGAAAACATGGTCATCCGCCGCTGCATCATGAAGGACGGTCACGGCGGCGTCGTGCTCGGCAGCGAGTGCACCGGCGGCATCCGCAACATCTTTGTCGAGGATTGCACCATGGACTCGCCCGAACTCGACCGCGGCCTGCGGTTCAAGAACAACGCCGTGCGCGGCGGCGTCCTCGAAAATGTCTTCATGCGCAACGTGAAGATCGGACGCGTCGGCGAAGCCGTCCTCACCATCGACTTGCTCTACGAGGAGGGCGCGAAGGGCGACTTCAAGCCCGTCGTCCGCAATGTCCAACTCGACAACATCACCAGCACCGCGAGCCCCCGCGTCATGTTCATCCGCGGCTTCGAGGGCGCGATCGTTGAAAACATTCGCATCAGCAACTCGACATTCAACAATGTGAGCGAAACCGAGGTCGTGCAGCACGCCGGGCGAATCACCTTCGACAACGTTTCCATCAACCCCGCCAAAAAAGCCCGCAGCTTGAACTCCGTGCCGCCGCCCTCCCCGACCACCCGGTAACCCTGGCTGCCCGCTGTCCCGAATTGCGCGCTCGCCTCCCCGACGCGCGCGCAAACCTTCGGTCCGCGCCGATTCTCCGCCTTGCCCCCGCCTACCTCTCACCGCCGCCAGCTCGACCCCTTTCACCTGCCCTCGCCCTCTTCATGGATCGCAAAGCCCTTTCCTTTCTTTTCGTCGGCCTCGTCACCGGCGCCCTGCTCTCCGCCGCCGTGTTCGTGGGCGTCATTCGCAAGGATAAATCCGGCGGCGCCTCCGGCCTCGTGCTGAAACTCGCCCACGCCCTCGATCAGGCCCATCCCGTCCACGCCGCGATGGAGCTGCTCGCCAAGCGCGTGCACGAGCTCTCCGACGGCAGCGTCACCGTCCAGGTGTTTCCCAACGGCCAGCTCGGGTCCGAACCCGAGACGATCGAACAACTCCAACGCGGCGCCGTCGCCATCGTCAAAACCTCCGCCGCCGCCATGGAGGGCTTCGTGCCCGACATGGCCGTCTTCGGCCTGCCGTATCTGTTTCGCGACGAAGACCACTACTGGAACGTCCTCAATGGCCCCATCGGCCGCCAACTGCTCGCCGCCGGCGAAGCCGCCGGCATGCACGGCCTCTGCTACTACGATTCCGGCAGCCGCAGCTTCTACACCGTCGGCAAACCCATCCTTCACCCCAGCGACGTCAAAGAGCTGAAAATTCGCGTGCTCCCCAGCAAGATGGCCCGCGATCTCATCGCCACCCTCGGCGGCGGCCCGACCCCCATCCCGTGGGGCGAACTCTACACCGCCCTGCAACAAAGCATGGTCGACGGCGCCGAAAACAACCCGCCCAGTTTCCTCACCAGCCGCCACTACGAGGTCGCCCGCCATTTCTCGCTCGACGAACACACGCGCATCCCCGACCTCGTCATCTTCAGCCAGCCGATCTGGGACAACCTCTCGCCGCAGGTGCGCGAGTGGCTCAACCAAGCCGCCGCCGAATCCGTCGAATTCCAGCGCAAGCTCTGGACCGAGGCGACCGCCGAGGCCCTCGCCACCGTTGAGAAAGCCGGCGTGACGATCTATCGCCCCGACAAGCAACCGTTCGTCGACGCCACTGCGCCGATGCTCCGGCAATTCGACGGCACCCGCATCGGCGAACTCGCGCGCCAGATCCGCGAGGTCAAGTGACCGACACGCCCTCCGCCATGGCCGCCCTCTGGAATAAAATCGTCCGCGGACTCGAGTGGGTCACCATCCTGCTCTTCGCCCTGCTCGTGCTCGACGTGATCTGGGGCGTCGTGTCCCGCTACGTTCCCGGCATCCGTCCCAGCGACTGGACGGAAGAACTCGCGGTCTATCTCCTCGTCTGGGTCTCGCTCCTCGGCGCCGCGCTCACCTACCGCGGCTACGGCCATCTCGGGGTCGATTATTTCGTCACAAAGCTCGACCCCTCCGCCAAGCGTCTCGTCGCCATCATCGTCGAACTCGCCGTGCTGCTGTTCGCCGCCTTCGCGCTCTGCTACGGCGGCTGGCGGCTCGTGGCCGACACCCTCGCCGCCGGCCAGCTCACGCCCGTCCTCCAGTGGCGCATCGGCTATCTTTACTCCGCCGTGCCGATCAGCGGCGTGTTCTTCTGCGCCTTCGTCGTCGAGCATCTCCTGAACCTCGAGCCGGCCGGCTCCCACCCCACGGAGCGCGACGTCTGACCATGAACGAAGAAATTTACGTTCTCCTCGTCGTTTTTCTCGGGCTGATGCTCATCAACGTCCCGATCGCCGTCTGCATCGGCCTCGCGACCGTCGCGACCATCGCCACCCTCGGCAGCGTGCCCACCGGCTACGTCGTCGCGCAACGCCTCTCGACCGGCATCTCCAGTTTTCCGCTGCTCGCGATTCCCTTCTTCATTCTCTCCGGCGTGCTCATGGGCGACGGCGGCATGGCGCGGCGCCTGATGGAATTCGCCTCATCGCTCGTCGGTCGTTTTCCGGGCGGTCTCGCGTATGTGAATACGCTTTCGTGCATGCTTTTCGGCGCCGTCTCCGGCTCCGCCGCCGCCGCCGTCTCCTCGATCGGCGGCTTCATGATCCCGCAGATGGAGGAAAAGGGCTACAAGCGGGAGTTCGCCGTCGCGCTCACCGTCACCTCCGCCACCACCGGCCTGCTCATCCCGCCGAGCAACATCATGATCGTTTACGCGGTCGTCTCCGGCAACGTCTCCGTCGCCGCCCTGTTTCTCGCCGGCGTCGTCCCCGGCCTTTTCATGGGCCTCGCACTCATGGCCGCCAGTTTCGCCACCCTGCACTTCCTCGCGCCCGCCGAGATCCGCGCCGCCGCCCGCCAGGCCGCCGCCCAGGCCCGCGTCCACTCCGCCGCCACCCCGTCCGTCATCGGCGCGTTCCTTCGCGCCGTGCCGAGCCTCCTGCTCGTGGTCGTCGTCCTCGGCGGCATCCTCGGCGGCCTGTTCTCCGCCACCGAGGCCTCCGCCATCGCCGTGGCCTACTGCCTCGTCCTCGGCATGTTTTTCTACCGTGCGGTGACGTGGGCCGCGCTGCCCGACATCCTGCTGCGCGCCGCGAAAACCACGTCGGTCGTCATGCTCCTCGTCGGCGCCAGCCAGGCGATGAGCTGGGTCCTCGCCTATGAGCAAATCCCGCAGATGGTCAGCGACGCCATGCTCGCGCTCTCCGCAAACCCGCTGATGGTGCTCCTCCTCATCAACGTCCTGCTCCTCGTCGTCGGCACGTTCATGGACATGACTCCCGCCGTCCTCATCTTCACCCCGATCTTCCTGCCCGTGGTCATGGGCCTCGGCATGGACCCGGTGCACTTCGGTATCGTCATCATCGCCAACCTTTGCATCGGCCTCTGCACGCCTCCCGTCGGCACCTGCCTTTTCCTCGGCTGCGGCGTCGGCAACACGACCATCGCCCGTGTCGTCCCGTCCGCCATCCCCTTTTTCGTCGCCATGCTGATAGCGCTGCTGGCGATCACCTACATTCCCGCGCTCTCCCTCGCGCTGCCCCGGTTGCTCAACCTCATGTAACCTTTCGGGATGCCCTCCCGAGCGATCGCCTACGGTGAGCTCGGGCCGCGGCCAGGATGAAGACTCACCCCATCCGGTTCGACGACGACACGACAGACGGCCACCCCTCCCAGGCCGCCCGGGACAAACTCCGTTCCCCCCGCCCCCGTGGCCGTATCGCGCGCCCTTCGTCGCGCCCGCACGCCCGTTGTTCCGCTTTCTCCCGTCAACCCCATGATCGCCTCGCCTCCTCCTGCTGCTCCGCCCATTCGCACGGCCCACGCCCGCTGGGTCGTTTGTGCCATGCTGCTCATGGCCGCCACGATCAACTACATCGACCGACAGGTCATCGGCATCCTGAAGCCGACGCTCACCGCCGAGTTCGGCTGGGCCGATGAACGCATCTACGCGGGCATCGTCTTCAGTTTCACCTTCGCCTACGCCATCGGCATGATCATCGCCGGCCGCGTGATCGACCGCATCGGCCTGCGGCGCGGCTTCGCCATCGCGATCACGCTCTGGAGCATCGCCGGCATCGGCCACGCCTTCGCGCACAAGCTGCCCGATTTCACGCTGCCCGCCCTCGTCGTCGACGCCAATATCGGCCTCGGTTTCATCACGCTCACCGGCGCCGCCGCCGGCTTCGCCCTCATGCGCTTCCTCCTCGGACTCGGCGAAGCGGGCAACTTCCCCGCGTCGATCAAGGCCGTCGCCGAATGGTTCCCGAAACGCGAACGCGCGCTCGCCACCGGCATCTTCAACTCCGGCACCAACGTCGGCGCCCTCCTCACTCCTCTCCTCGTTCCCTGGATCACGATCCACTGGGGCTGGGAATGGGCCTTCATCATCACCGGCGGCCTCGGCTTCATCTGGCTCGTCTGGTGGCGGACTTACTACCGTGCGCCGGAAAACCACAAAACCGTCACCGCCGCCGAACTCGCCTTCATCCGCAGCGACCCACCCGAGCCGCCCGCCGCGCCGGTCAAATGGGGCAAACTGCTCGGCTACCGCCAGACCTGGGCGTTCGCCCTCGGCAAGTTCATGACCGATCCGATCTGGTGGCTCTACCTCTTCTGGATTCCCGATTTCCTCCACCGTAAATACGACCTCGACCTCAAGAGCATCGGCCTGCCGCTCATCGTCATCTACCTGCTCGCCGATGTCGGCAGCATCGGTGGCGGGTGGATCTCGTCCCGCCTCCTCAAACACGGTTGGACGCCCAACCGGGCCCGCAAGACCGCCATGCTCATCTGCGCCCTCTGCGTCGTCCCCATCGTGCTCACCTCCGTCACCAGCAATCTGTGGGTTTCCGTCCTCCTCGTCGGCCTCGCCGCCGCCGCCCACCAGGGCTGGTCCGCCAACATCTTCACGCTCACCTCCGACATGTTCCCGAAACGCGCCGTCGGCTCCGTCGTCGGCATCGGCGGCATGGGCGGCGCGATCGGCGGCATGGTGCTCGCGATCGTCGTCGGCGAAGTGCTCCACCGCACCGGCAGCTATCAACTCCTCTGGATCATGGCCGGCTCCGCCTACCTGGTCGCCCTCGCCGTCATCCATCTGCTCGTCCCGCGGCTCGAGCCCGCGAAACTCGACCAAGCCTGACCGCGCTCCCCGCGCCCGCCACTCGAACGG
>JAEYYL010000293.1 GCA_023430825.1 Verrucomicrobiota bacterium
CTCCCGCCTCCGCCGAGGAGACACCCTCCGAAACGCCTCCCGCCGCGGAACCCCTCGTCACCGTCGACGAATCGTCTCCGCCCCCGACTGAGCCAGTCCCAGTCCCCGAGGCCTCCATTGCGCAAATCGCCCCGGTCGCCCCCGTCGATCCGCTCCCGACCGTGGAGCCCCCGGCTCCCGCCGCCGGATCCGACGTGCCAATACAATCCATCCCGACCGAGTCCGCCTCCCCGCTTCCCCTCCTCCCTGACATTCCGCCGGCTGCCGAGCGTCCGTCGAAAAAACGCAGCCCCAAAAAAACCGTGGCCCCGCCCCCGCCCGAACAACCTCCCGCCGACCCTTCACCCGAGGAATTCACCCTCACTTCCGAGGACGACGAACCCGTCACGTCGCGCGAGGTCGTCGAGCGCGTGATCTCCTCCGATGGCGCCACCCGCCTCATCGCCACCGCCTACATCGGCATCGGCAACCGGCTCTTCATTCGCGGCGACGGCCCGGGATTGAGCTGGGACAAGGGCGTCCCGCTGCAATTCATCTCGATCGGCAAATGGCGGTGGGAAACCCCCGACGCCTCCGCGCCGATTCAGTTCAAACTCTACAAGAACGACGAGATCGAGTGCGCCACCCTCGGCACGCTCACCCTCGATCCCGGCCACCAGCAGGAAGTCACCGCGAAATTTTAGCTCCAATCCATGGAGCCGCGGCGCCCTCGCCGCGTTTCGCACTACGAACGCGGCAAGGGCTCCGGCGATTCACCCGCTCCCATACGCCCGCTCCACTTTCGCGATGCGCACCGAGTAGTGGCTATACCACGTCCGCTGACCCGCACGCTGCGCCTTCTCGTGCTCCGTGTCGCGCTTCCACGCCCGGATCGCCGCCTCGTCGCGCCAGTAACTCACCGTGATGCCGAATCCGTTCGCGCCGCGCGCACTCTCGATGCCGAGAAAGCCCTCGTAACGCGAACCGAGTTCGACCATCCGCTGCGACATCGCCGCATAACCCTGGTCGCCTTCGGTGCGAGTCGACGTGAAGATCACCGCGTAATACGGCGGCTCCGGCGTCTGCGCAAACCCGGGCACTGCGCCCGCTCTCGCGACCGCCGCTCCATCGCGATCCGTCGGCGCGCTCATGACGCGTCCCCCGGGTTCAGCACCAGCATCGAGCCACTGCCCGCGAAGAACTCGTAATTCACCGCCACCACCTCACTCGTGATCCCGCGCGTCAGCAGCTCGCGTCTCAACCGGTCGAGTTCCGGGTAGCGCCGGCCGTCCGCGCCGCACACCGGATGAATGCGCACCTCGCCGGTGCTGACGCGCGCGAGCTCGCGACACGCCGCCAGGTGCCACGCAAAATCGAACCGCTGCGCGTAGGTGAACAACAGGTGCGCGCACAGCACGAGATCGAACGCCCCATCGAGAAACGGCAGTCGCGGCAGCGACGCACCGACATAACGGCCGTGCGCGAAATGCGCCTCGTAATCGGTCAAAAAACGCTGCGCCGCCGCCCGCCGGTCGACTTCCGCCTCGTCGATCGACGAGAAGAACGCGCGGCCGTTGCCCCGCCCGACCTTGAACAGCCGCGGCTTCGCGCGCATCTGCGCAAACATCCGCGCGTAGTCGAGCTGCACCTGCGTCGCGAGCGTCGCCGGCGCGGAGCCATAAAGCGGATCCACCGCCACCGCGTCCACGCCGCGCCGGCACGCCTCGGCGGTGAACGAGGACGGACCCGCCGCGACGTCGAGCACCGCACGTCCGCGGAGCGCGAGCGGATCGAGCGAGAAGAAACGCGCGTATTCTTCGAGCGAACGGCCGAAGAACGACACGGACGGCAGTTCGAGCTGCGGTGGTTGTGATTGAGGTCTGAGCGGAGGTGGTGCGGTGAGGACTGGCATGACGAGCGTGGGTTGAGGACGGTGGTTGGAACGGGAAAAACAAAAAGCCCGACTCGGTTGAGTCGGGCTCGGCGATTGGCTGATTTTTTTTGCGGCATCCTGGCCGCTTTCGCGCCTTGCGCGTATCACCATCGTCGCCGAGCCGACCCGTGCCAGCGGACGCGTTTACCCGTCGCCATAACAATGGCGGACGCGGCAGCGCGGGCGTTGACGATGGAATTCACTGCCGGCCGTGATGACCACGCACTGCAGGTGCCGCAAGCGCAAATTCCCAAAAATGCCCGCGAGACGCGCCCACCACCTCCGCGCGCACCGTCATCTCCCAGCGAAGCCCACCCGCCACGCTTCGTCCACGTTCGCCTATTTCCTCGCGGAGAAAATCGCCTTCGCCGCCTCGAACGGCGCCTGCGTCAAACGCTGCACCGCGGACGCCGGCGACCGTTCGATCGCCGCCATCACCAGCCGCTCGCGCTCCGCGAGTGCCGCCTCCCGCTGCGCGAGTTCCGCCTCGCGACGCTTCAACGAGAGTTCGGTCTCACGCAGCACGATGCGATCGTCGCGCATCTGATTCTGCTCCGCCTCGAGCAACGCCCGCGCGCGATGAAATTTTTCCCACGCCGCCTGCAACGTCGGATCCGTCGCGAAGGGCGAGCCGCTCGCCGTCCGCGCAAACGGTGCACCACTCCCGCCCGGCATGTCGGCCGTGAGCGCCGGCGGTTTCACCAAAGCTTCGTCGAGCTGCGCCTGCCACGCCCGCAGCCGCGCCTCGTAGTCGCGCAGGTTCATCTCGCGCTCGCGCAGTGCCTCGAGATCCGCCGCGAGCTGACCGCCCATCTCGTTGCCCGCAGCGGCAGGCGTCACCATGGGCGCCGCCGACGAACGCCGCGCGAGTTTCAAGGCTGACGAGTGGCCGGGAAAAGGAGCGGGAGTGTTCATGAGCGAAACGCCAAAGCAGCGACCCCGCCACCTAACCACATTCCACCGGCTCTGCCTATAGGGGCTTAAGGTTTTTACCTGAGGTTTACCCCGGAAGTTGATCCGATGCGAAGGCGACCGCGGCGATTCCGTTTCAGCTCCGAAACATCACGCTCTCGCGCTGAAACATCTTCACCGCCAGCCACAAGGCCACCGCCGCGTAAACCGCCGAAGAACCGAAAATCAACGCGATGTAGTCCCAGTTCCACACCCCGGACAGCATTTCCTTGCACACCAGCGACAGATTCAAAATGGGCACCAACGCCAGCCGCGTGTTCAGATCGATGCCCGGCAACATCCCCACCACCGCCGGCATGATCACCACCACCATCAGCGGCGTCACGTAGCTCTGCGCCTCCTTGTAGCTCTTCGCGAACAGCGCGATCGTAAAAATCACCGCGGAGAACAGCACCGCGACCGGTATCACCATCGCCACTACACCAAGAATCCCCACCGGATCGATCATCGGGATCATCGCGCCCGCACCTTTCGCCGCTCCCGCCGCCACCGTCGCCTTCGCCCCGCCGGCCGGCAGCAACATCCCCATCAACGCCGCCGTTACGCCGAGCGACACGAGCGACAGCACCATCGCCGCGAGCGACGCGGTCAGCACCATGAGGAACTTTCCCAGCACCAGGCTGCTCCGTCCCACCGGACTGCACAACAGCGTCTCCATCGTGCCCCGCTCCTTCTCGCCCGCCGTGAGATCCATCCCCGGATACATCGCACCGGTGAAACACAAAATGATGATCAGATACGGCACGATCCCGCCGAAGAGATTGCCGCCCACTTTCTCCGGCGGTGCGACGTTCTCCCGCTGAATGTCGAACGGCCGCACCAGCGTCGCCGGCAGCGACCGCTCCGCCAGCAACCCGGTCACCGCCCTCTCGCGCAGGTCGCGGAAAAACCGGTCGAGCTCCCCCACCGCCAGCCCCGACTTCAGCTCGCCTTCATAATGATAAAGCCTCACCGGCGCCGCATGCCCGGCGCGCAGGCCTCCCTCGAAGCCGTCCGGCAGCTCGACCACCGCGCGCACTTTCTTGTCCGAGATCTGCGCCTTCCAGTCGTCGCGCGTCGGCACCACTTCCAATTTCTTCCACTCCCGCAGCTGCGCCACGACCCCCGGCGAATCCGCGCCGCCCAACACCATCACCTGCGGAATCTCCTCCTTCGCCTTCGTGATCACCTTCCGCGCGATCTGCCCGACACCGAACATCAACACCGGCATCACCAGCGTCGGGATGATGATCATCGACAGCAGCGTGCGCCGGTCGCGCAGCGAGTCCTTCAACTCCTTCAGGTAAACCGTGACGATTGCGCTCCAGTTCATGACGCCCGCTCCTCCTCTCCGCCGACGACCTTGACGAACACCTCTTCCAAATCCGTCTCGCCGAACCGCGCCCGCAATTCCGCCGGCGTGCCCTCCGCCAGCAGCCGGCCGTCGTGAATGATTCCGACCACGTCGCAGAGTTTCTCCACCTCGCTCATGATATGCGTCGAATAAATCACTGTCTTCCCGCGCGCGCGGCAATCGCGCACGAACCGCACGATCGACCGCGCCGTCATCACATCGAGCCCCAGCGTCGGCTCGTCGAAAATCATCACCGCCGGATCGTGCACCAGTGTCCGCGCGATCGACGTCTTCTGCTTCATCCCCGTGGAAAACTTCTCACAGCGGCGGTCGAGAAATTCGTGCATGTCGAGTTCGTCCGCCAGTCGCGCGATCCGCGCTTTCAACTCGGCGTCCGACAGTCCGTTGAGCTGCCCGAAATAGGCGATCATCTCGCGCGCCGTGAGGCGCCCGTAAAGCGCTGTGCTCGCCGCCAGAAAGCCCACGTTGGCCCGCACCTTCTCCGCGTCCCGCACGACATCGTAACCCACCACCGTCGCCGCCCCGCTGCTCGGCTGGAGCAGCGTCGCCAGCAGCCGCAGCGTCGTGGTCTTGCCCGCGCCATTCGCGCCCAGCAGCCCGTAGATTTTTCCCGGCTCGGCGCGGAACGACACGTCATCCACCGCGCGTATTTCCCCGCGCTTCTTGTCGCGGAAAATCTTGGTGAGGTTTTGGGCGTGGATCATGAAGAGTCGGGTTAGTTTGGAAGGTAGGAGCCTGCTTGCAGGCGATCTCGCGCATCGCCTGTCTTTGCAGCCTCATCATCGCCTGCAAGCAGGCTCCTACCCCGATCCTCTATTCTGGAGTTTGTTTGAGTGTGTTCGGCGCGTTCCGTGGCTAAAGTTTTCACAGACTCATCCTTTCCCGAAATTCCTGCGCCTGCCGGCGGCTAAGCTCCACCTTCGCCCCGCCCTTCAACTGCACGAGGAGGCCACCGCTGAACCACGGCTCGATCTGGTCGATCCACGCGAGATTGATGATCTGCCGCCGGTTCGCGCGGAAGAAATACTTCGGGTCGAGCCGCTCCTCCATCGCGTTCAACGATCGGAAAAGCTGCGGCTGCGCGGCATCGAAATGCACGCGCGTGTAATTGCCTTCGCTCTCCAGCAGCCGGATCGACTTCACTTCGACGAACCAGCAGCGATCGCCTTCGCGCACGAACACCTTGTCCTCCGCCGCCAGCCGGTCGCGCGCGGTTTTCCCCACCGACGCCTCGCCACCCGACGCCACGCCCGCGCGCTTCACGCGCAGCTTCTCCATCGCCGCCGCGAGCCGCGCCGGATCGACCGGCTTCAGCAGATAGTCGAGTGCGTTCAGGTCGAACGCCTTCACCGCAAACTCGTCGTAAGCCGTCGTGAAAATCACCTCCGGCGCCGGCGGCTCGAGCGACTCGAGCAGTTCCATGCCCGTCTCGCCGGGCATCTGCACATCGAGAAAAATCAGGTCCGGCGCCCGCTCCGCGATCTGCTCGCGCGCCTGCTTCGCGTTCGCCGCCTCGCCGACGATCTCCAGTTCGGGAAACGCCGCGAGCAGCCGCCGCAGTTCGTTGCGCGCGAGGCGTTCGTCGTCGATGAGCAGCGCTTTCATGACAAAATCACCCGCGGACCGGCGCGAGCGGCACGATCGCCTCCGCCACCACCGTCGCCGGATTTTCCGTGCGCAGCTGCAGCGTCGCCCGCTCGCCGAACAGCAACCGCAGCCGCTCCGCCGCGTTGCGCAAGCCGAGCCCCGTCGATCCGCCGCGCGCCGCCGCCTTCGGTGCGCCGAGTTCACCGGGATTCGTCACTTGCAGCCGCAGCGAATCGTTCTCGCGGCGGGCCACGATCGCGATCTCGCCGCCTTCCGCACTCGTGGAAATGCCGTATTTCACCGCGTTCTCCACCAGCGTCTGCAACAGCATCGGCGGGATCGGCAGCGCGAGCGTCTCCGGCGCGACATCCAGCCGCACGCGCAGCCGCTCCTCGTGCCGCACCTGCTCGAGCGCAAGATAGTCGCTCGCCACACGCAGCTCGTCCTCGAACGGCACCGTCTCGAGCTGCCCGCTTTGCAGCGAGTAACGCAGCAGGTTCGCGAGCTGGGTCACCGCCTGCCGCGCCCGCGCCGGGTCCTCGTCGATCAACGCCCGCAGCGAGTTCAGCGAGTTGAAAATGAAATGCGGGTTCACCTGCGATTTCAACGCACGCAGCTCCGCGTCCTTCACGTGCGTCGTCAGCCGCAGCCGCTCGATTTCCGAGCGGTTGAAGCGATCGAAGAGGTGGTAGAAAAAATACAGACACATCCAGCCGATGAAAATCAGCGCGCCGTTCAGGCTCCCCAGCGCGAAAATCACCACCTGATTGTGTTTCCCCTCCCACGGCTGATCGAGCAGCCCATACGCGATCGCGTAACCGATCCCGTTCCAGAGCAGGCCGAGCACGACCGACGCCGCCAGCACGCGCGGCAACAGCTGGCGCCAGCCAAGCTGCTTCCAGCCCCAGCGCGACATCAGCGGACGGAAGTAATGGCTCAGCAGCAGGCCCAGCGCCATCACCATGACGACCATCGACGCCGCCACGACCGAATCCCGGCGCCCACCGTGGGTCGCGAAATAAATCGAGAACACCAGCTGCACGAGCAGGAAGAAACCCCACCCCCCGCATTGAAAAAACACATACAGCCGCTCCTTCGCCCGCTCGCGGCGCGCGGTGTCTTCAAGCACGACGGCGGTGCTGACGGCGTTTCCCATGCGACCCATACTAGGAACGGACCCCGCGCCCGGCGCAAACTTTGGACAAGCGGCGCCGCGCCAAGGATGAACGGAGCGCCCACTCCCATCGAACGCCCCGCTCCGCTGGCGCCAGCGCCCTGCCCGCTTCCTGTTCCGTCCGCGACGACGCGTTTGTCATATAATAGATGACAAATGCCCGAGCCAAAACTCTGACCGCGAGGCGCGCCCACGTTCGTTTCCCTGCCTGGTTGTCGTTGCGAGAAACAGCACGCGTCCGCATTTCATCCGCGTGAACCCCACCGTCGTCGTTGTCGGCAGCTTCGTGCAGGACCAGATCTTCGTGTGCGACGCGTTTCCCGCGCCCGGCCAGACCACGCTCGGACGATTCATCACCGGCCCCGGCGGCAAAGGCTCGAACCAGGCGGTCGCCGCCGCTCGCGCCGGCGCTGCCACGCGCTTCATCGGCGCCGTCGGTCGCGATGCGTTCGCCGACGCCGCCGCGAGCTTTCACGCCGCCGAGGGGATCGACTCACGCCTCGTCACGAAGACCAGTTATCCCACGGCCACCGCCGGCATCGTCGTCAACGCCCGCGGCGAAAACCAGATCGTCGTCGCCCTCGGCGCGAGCGCACGCCTCCAGCCGCGCGACCTCCCGCCCGCATGGCTGCGCGGGGCCCGCGTGGTCGTGGCCCAACACGAGGCCAGTCTCTCGATCAACCGCCATGCGTTTCGTCACGCCCGCCGGCTCGGCGCGATCACCGTCCTCAATCCGGCGCCGATGCGCGCGGATTTCGATCCGGCGATTCTCCGCCTCGTCGACGTGCTGATCCCCAACGAAAACGAGTTCGTCGCGCTCGCTCGTTCGCTCGGTCACGCGCTGCGCCCCGACGCGCTCGCCACCCTCGACGCCGCCCGCCTTCAGACGCTCTGCCGCGCGCTCGGCGTGCCGGTGGTCGTGCTCACGCTCGGCGCGCGAGGCTGTTTCATCTCGCTGGCCGAAGCCGGCACGCATCTGCCCGCGCATCGCGTCAAGGCCGTTGACACCACCGGCGCCGGCGACGCCTTCGTCGGCGCGTTCGCCGCCGGTCTCGTCGCCTTCGACCGCGACATGTTGCGCGCCGCGCGTTTCGCGAACGCCGCCGCCGCGCTCGCCGTGACGAAGTTCGGCACCGCCGCCGCCATGCCGACCGCGCGCGCGATCGCGCGAAACCTGGACTTCCCCCTTTGCAGGTAGGCCGAACCGTCGCCGGTGAGCCTCGGTTCGGCGAGACGCCTCGCCCCACCCGAAGCCAAATTCCTACCGGCCTCGTGTCATTCCGAGGTAGGAGCCCGCTTGCAGGCGATCCGGCGCCTACCCGCTTTCGACGCTCGCCGCGCGTCCACCTACGCCCCCACCGGATGCCACGTCGTCTTGAACTCCAGCGTATCCCGAATCGCATACACGCTCTGCGC
Organism: Verrucomicrobiota bacterium; assembly: GCA_023430825.1. Classification (GTDB taxonomy): domain Bacteria; phylum Verrucomicrobiota; class Verrucomicrobiia; order Opitutales; family Opitutaceae; genus Opitutus. The sequence continues at coordinate 8,416 of JAEYYL010000293.1, forward strand.
CGTGTCCGCGAACCAATCAGCGTCCGCCGCGTCGATGAACCGCGTGCGCTTCACGCTTTCCGCCGCGCCAAGTTCGAGCGCCTTGCGATCCTCCGCCGACACCGCGCCGACGATCGCCCGTAAATGCGTGTGCGTCGCAAACGTCGGCACCAGCTCCTTGCGGAAACCCGTCAGCAGATTCACCACGCCCCCCGGCAGGTCGCTCGTCGCGAGCATCTCGCCGAGCAGGATCGCTGGATACGGCATCGTCTCCGACGCGACCGCCACGACCGTGTTGCCGCTCACGATCGCCGGCGCGATCAACGAAATCAGCGGCAGCAGCGGCGGCCGGTCGGGCGCGATCACGCCGATGACGCCCATCGGCTCCGTGACCGTGAAATTGAAATACGGCGCGGCGACGGGATTCACGTTACCCAGCACCTGCTCGTATTTGTCGGCCCAACCCGCGTAGTAGATCAACCGGTCGACCGAGAGGTCGACGCCCTTCGTCGCCCGCGCCGCATCGCAGCCGAAACGCACCAGCGTATCGATCATCTCACTACGTCGTGCCTCCAGCATCTCGCCGAGCCGATAGAGAATCTGGCCGCGGTTGTAAGCGGTGCGTTTCGCCCAGCCCGGCCCGGCCTTCGCCGCCGCCTCGACCGCGTTGCGCAGATCCTTGCGCGTGCACTGCGGGATGTTCGCGAAGAAATTTCCATCGACATCGTTGATGGCGAACACGCGCGCGCTCTCCGACCGGATGAACGCGCCGCCGACATAAACCTTCGGAGTCTTGGTGATGGGCAGTCGGGTCATGGGAGGAGAAGAACAACCACAGATGAACACGGATGAACACCGATTCCAACTGTCGAAACCGAGCCGCTGATGGAGCCGCGGCGCCCTCGCCGCGCTCTGTCTTCCGCCGCGACGCCCCGGTAGCGCCCTCTCGCTTTCATCGCCCGATCCCATCCGTGTTCATTCGTGTTCATCCGTGGTTGAAAAATTTCGTCCTGCTCAGCTCCCCGCCCGCTCCTCGCCTTGCAGGTAGGTCTTTTCCTGATACCGCCGCGCCACCATCGCGAACACGCCCGCGGTCAGCAGGCACAGCCCGGCGAAAAACAAGTAGAACGTCGCGCCCGGCAGCTTCGTCGTGCCGTCCTCGTTCGCGATGAACTGATACACCAGCGCGGTGAACAGATTGCCCGCGGAAATCGCGAGCAGGTAGAGCGCCATGATGATCGACTTCATCCGCTTCGGCGCCTGCGTGTAGGCGAATTCGAGCGAGGTGATCGACACCATCACCTCGCCCAGCGAAAGCAGCAGATACGCCGGCACCTGCCACGCGATCGACGGCTTCAGGCCCGCCGTGATACGCGACTCTATCCACGCACTGATCAAAAACGCCGACACCGTCACGAGCAGCCCGAGCCCGATCTTCCGCAACGGATTCAGCGGAAAAACGCGATCGATCGCCGGATACAGCACATACGAGCACACCGGAATCAGCCCGAGAATGAACACCGCATTCAGCGTCTGCACCTGCGCTGACAACACCTCGAACGACCAGCCGAACAGCGATACCTGCCGGTCCATCTTCTCCGCCTGCAATACCCATCCGCCGCCGCTCTGATCCCACAACGACCAGAACACCGCGACGAACACATAGATCAGCGCGATCCGCCCGATCGCCGCGCGGCCCTCGGCGTTGAAGTTGTCGCGGAAAAACGCCCGGCCCGCCGGGGGAATGTGCGCGAATTTGTAGCGCCCGAGCCAGAAGACGAACGTCGCCATCAACATCAGCGCCGCCGGCACGCCGAACGCCCAGCCCGGGCCGTAGCGGTTCAGCAGAATCGGCGTGAGCGGAATCGAGATCAACGAGCCGGCGTTGATCGAAAAGTAAAACCAGCCGAACGCCTTCGACAGCAGCGGCTGGTTGTCCGGGCCGAATTGATCGCCGACGTGCGCCGACACGCACGGCTTTATCCCGCCCGATCCGATCGCGATCAGCATCAGCCCCAGCCCCAGCCCCAATCGCGTATGATCAATCGCGAGCACCATACTTCCGAGACAGTAAACGAGCGAGAGCCAGATGATCGTCTTGTATTTCCCCCAGAAGGCGTCCGCGAGAATCGCCCCGAACACCGGCAGAAAATAATTCGTCGCGAGAAACAGGTGATACCACTTGCTCGCCTCCGCTTCGCTCA
>JAEYYL010000118.1 GCA_023430825.1 Verrucomicrobiota bacterium
CCCCGCGGTTAAATTCCACCAGCAGCCGCTCCTTCTCCGCCGCCTCGACCAGTTCCACTTCGCCCAGCTTCGCGTCCGGATTGCCCACCACCTGCTCCGCCACCCACGCATACCGCCGCGCCAGCGATTCCGCCGTCCCGCGACTGAACAACTCCTCGGCGTATTCGAGCGTGCACGACAACCCATCGGCCATCGGCCGCACAAACAGCGTTAGGTCGAACTTCGCCGCGCCCCACGGCGACGCGATCCCCTCGAGCGTCGCGCCTCCGAGATCCTGCGATTCCCAGAACCGCGCCTGGGTGCGATACTCGAACATCTCCGTCTCCTGAAACCCGAACATCGTATCGAAAATCGGGTGACGCCCCGTCTCCGCGTTCAGCCCCAGCGCGTCCACCAGCTCCTCGAACGGATACGCCTGCCGCTCCATCCCTTCCAGGACCGCATGCTGCACCTCCTTCAGATAATCGGCAAACCCCTTGCCCCGCGCCGGCCGGCTGCGAATCGGCAGCGTGTTCACGAACATGCCCGTGACCGTTTCGAGTTCAGCGCGGTCGCGCCCCGAGGCTGCGATGCCGACACTCACATCCTCCGCCCGGCCCAGCCGCGCCAGCATCACCTTCCACACCGCGAGCAGTGTCCCCTGCAGCGTGCTCTGGTGGGCGCACGCGATCCGGCGCAGGTTCGCGGTGAGTTCGGCCGAGAGGCTGAAGTTCAACGATTGCCCCGTGTAACTGCGTTTCGCCGGCCGCCGGAAATCCACCGGCAGCTCGAGCACCGGCAAAGGCTCGCTGTAGTGAGAAATCCAATACTTCCGGTGCTCCGCGAGTTCCTCCGCACCCGCGCCTTCGACCTGCCACGCCGCGAAGTCCGCGTAACGACGGTCCTCTGGCACCGGCGATTCACCGCGATACGCCTGAAACAGATCTCCGACCAGCCGCGCATAACAGCCGCCATCCGCCGCGATGTGATGCGCGTCGAGTTGCAGCACCCAGCTGCGCTCGCCGATCCGACGCGCCCGTGCCCGGATCGCGCACCCGCGCTCCAGGTCGAACGGCCGGATGAAGTCCGCCACGGCTTCCGCCTGCGTCCAGCCCTCGCACGCCTCCACCGCGAACGGCACCGCGAAATCCGCGAGGATGCGCTGCCGCAGTTCGCCGTCCTCCATGAAATACACCGTGCGCAGGATCGAACGCGCGCGGATCAACGCCTCCAGCGCCGCGCCGAACCGCACGACATCGAAGTCCCCCTCGATCCGAAACGCGCTCGGCATGTTATACGCCACACCCGTCCCGTCCGCCTGCCGCAGCGCAAACAATCGCTTCTGCTGCGATGTCGCCGGATACGTCTCGCGCTCGCCGGCTTCCGGGATCGCCGTCCGTTGCGAGGATCGCGCCGCGCGCACCGCGCCGGCCAGCTGCCGGATCGTGGGGGCGTTGAACACCGTCTTCACGCCTAGCTCCGCGCCGAGCGCCGTGCGCACGAGGCCAACCAGGCGCACCGCCTTCAGCGAATGCCCGCCGAGCGCGAAAAACTCATCGTCCAGTCCCACGCGCTCGACCCGCAGCACGTCCGACCAGATCGCCGCGAGAATCGACTCCACCTCGTCGCGCGGCGCCGCATACGGCCGCTGCGCGAGCGCGAAATCCGGTTTCGGCAGCCGCCGCCGATCCACCTTGCCGTTCGCATTGATCGGCAGCGCGTCCAACCGCATGAACAGCGCCGGCACCATGTAGTCCGGCAACCGCTGCCGGAGCGCGTCGCGCACGTCCGCCTCCGTCACCGTCGCCTCGCCGGACCAGTAGGCGCAAAGCTGCTGACCGCCCACCGCGTCCGCGCCGGCCACCACCACCGACTCGCCGACGCCCGCCACCGCGCGAATCGCCAGTTCCACCTCGCCGAGTTCCACCCGATAGCCGCGGACTTTGACCTGATGATCGGAGCGCCCCAGGAACTCGAGCGTGCCGTCCGCCTTCCAGCGCGCGAGATCACCCGTGCGATAAAGCTTCGCCCCGGCCGTCTCGTCGAACGGATCGGCGGTGAAACGTTCCACCGTGAGCTCCGGTCGATTGAGATACTCCCGCGCCACCTGCCGGCCCGCGACATGCACTTCGCCCACCGCCCCGGGCGGCACCAGGGCCCGGTTCGCATCCAACAGATGGATACGGACGTTCGCGATCGGCCGGCCGATCGACGGCAGCGCCGGCCATGTGGCCGAGTCCGCTGGAAGTCGATGCGCCGTGACCACGTGCGTCTCGGTGGGTCCATAGTGGTTGCTCAGGCTGCACCCAGGGTGACGGGCAAAAAACTCGCGGATCGCCGGCGTCGTCTTGAGTTGCTCGCCCGCGGTGATGACTTCGCGCAAGGCGCCCCCCGCCAGCGGTGACGCCAGCGCCGCTTCCGCGAGCTGCTCCAACGCGACAAACGGCAGGAAGACCCGCGCCACACCCCGCTCGGCAATCAGCGTCCAGATCCGCCCCAGATCGCTGCGCTCGCTTTCCGACACCAGCTCCAGCACGCCGCCGGTCGTCAGCGTCGAAAAAATCTCCTGGAACGACACGTCGAACCCGATCGACGCGAACTGCAGCGTCGCATCGCCCCGGCCGCAGCCCGAGTCCGTCTGCTGCCATTGCAGCAGGTTCACCGCGCAACCGTGCTCGATCACGACGCCCTTCGGCTGTCCCGTGGAACCCGACGTGTAGATCACATACGCCGTCGTGTGCGCCGAGGCAGCACACGGCAGCCGCGACGCAGTGTCCGCGTAGCTGCGCGCGTCGCCGACATCCAACCCTTCCGCCCCGCCGCCCACGACCGCGCCGGCGCCCTTGGTCAAGACCACCTTCGCGCCGCTGTTCTCGACAATATAAGCAAGCCGTTCCACCGGCAGCGTCGCATCGAGCGGCACGTAACCCGCTCCCGCCTTCAGGATCGCGAGCACGCCCACGATCAACTCGACCGATCGCTCCATCTGCACGCCCACGAGCGAATCCGCCCCGACGCCGCAGCGTTCTCGCAGGGTGTGCGCCAGCCGGTTCGACCGTTCGTCGAGCTCCGCATACGTGATGCTCTCTGCGCCCAAGCGCACCGCGATCTCATCCTCGTGGCGGTCGACCGCCGCCTCGACCATCTGGTGCACGCATCCTACTTTCGGATACGTCACCTCCGTGGCGTTGAACTCCGTCAACAGCCGGCGACGCTCCGCGGCGTCCAGCAGTTCCACCGCGCCGATCGCCAGATCCGGCTGCGCCATCACCTGTTCGGCCACGGCCACGAACCGGCGCGCCAGCGTCTCGGCGGTCGCCGGATCGAAAAGATCGCACGCATATTCGAGGATGCAGCCCATCTGCTCGCCCGACGGCCGCAGGTAGAGCGCGAGGTCGAACTTCGCGATGTTCAACGGAGCCGCGCTGCCCTCGATCGTTACCCCGCCGAGATCCTGCGCATCCCAGAACTGCTCCTGCTGCTCGAACGCAAACACGTCCCGCTCCTGGAAGGCGAACATCGTGTCGAACAACGCCTGCCGTCCCGGCTCCCGCTCGATCCCGAGTTCGTCGACCAGCTCCTCCAACCGATAGCTCTGGTGCTCCAGTCCTTCGAACACTGCCTGCCGCACCTCCGCGAGGTAATCGCGGAACGCCTTCCCCCTCGCCGGCCGCGTGCGCAACGCGAGGGTATTCACAAACATCCCGGCAATGCCCTCGAACTCCCGGCGGTCGCGGCCCGACGCCGGCACACCCACCGCAATGTCCTCCACGCCGCCGAGCCGTGCCAGGGTCAGGTTCCAAATCGCCAGCAGCACCACGTGCACCGTCGATTGCTCGCGCCGCGCAAACCGGCTCAACGTCGACGTCAGCTCCGCGCCCAGCGCGAAATGATGGTCCTGCCCGCGGTGCGTCGGCACCGCGGGACGCCGCCGGTCGCCGGGCAGTTCGAGCACCGGCAGCGGCTCTTCGTAGTGCTTCCGCCAATACCGTTGATGCTCCGTGATCTCCGCCGCGCCCGCGCCTTCCACCCGCCACACCGCCACATCGGCGTAACGCAGCGCCTCCGGCGTCAGGCTCACGCCTTTGTAGGCCGCGAACAGCTCGCCGACGATAAGCGCATAACACCCGCCATCCGCCGCGATATGATGCAGATCGATCTGCAGCAGCCACTCCTCCGCCGCGAACTGCGTCAAACGCGCCCGGAACGGCAGCTCACGAGCCAGGTCGAACGGCCGCAGAAAACCCTCCGCCGCCGCCTCGCACGAAATTCCCGCGCGCAACGAAACCACCAGCGGCACCTCGAAGTCCGCCAGAATCCGCTGACGAATCTCCCCCTGCTCGACCCGGTAGATCGTGCGCAGAATGCTGTGCCGCTGCAGCAGCGCGCGAATCGCGCTCCGCAAGCGCTCCTGATCCGGCGTGCCGCGCAGTCGAAAAGCCGACGGCATGTTGTAGGCCACACCCGACACGTCGGCCTGCTGAATCGCGAACAGCCGGCGTTGCGGCGACGTCGCCGGATAACTGTCGCGTTCGCCCGCCGAAGTCACCGGCGCGCGATCCACGTGCCCCGCGCTGCGCACCACCACCGCCAGTTCACGCACTGTCGGCGCATTGAAAAACGCCCGCACGCCGATCTCCGCGCCGAACGCCGACCGGATCGTCGACAACAGCCGCACCGCCTTCAACGAGTGACCGCCGAGCGAGAAAAAGTTTTCGTCGACGCCGACCTCCGCCACGCCGAGCACCTCGGCAAAGATCTTCGCCAGCTCCGCCTCGACCTCGTCGCGCGGCGCCGTGTAACCGCCACGA
>JAEYYL010000296.1 GCA_023430825.1 Verrucomicrobiota bacterium
CCCCCCCCCCCCCCCCGGGCCCCATCGACCAGACCGTCGGGCGCTTCATTCCGCGGGTAAAATATCCAAGTCAGCACGCCACGTAGGGCGGGTCTCAGACCCGCCCTACTGCTTTTCGCCCGCCGCCACCGCCGCCGGCCCGAGTTCCAGCGTCACGACCACCGGCCGGTGATCGCTCGCTTCGCGCACGCCTTCTCCGTCGTAAATCCGCGCCGCGCCGCCGCGCACGCTCCGCCAGAGCGCCGGCGACACCAACACGTGGTCCACCCGCGAATAGCTGTCCTGCTTCCGAAACGCGTGCGTCCACGTTTCTCCGCGCGAGTCCGCCGCCGGCAGCAGCCGTGCCACCTTCGTTTTGCCTCGCATCAGCATCCGCCGCACCGTGGCGCTCGATTTGTCGTCGTTGAAATCCCCCAGGATCGCAAACCGCCCCACCGCCGGCTCCGGAAACCGCCGCAACACCGCATCGCGAATCGCCACCGCCTCGCCCAGACGGCGCCGCGCCGATCGCGAATCGTCCGCCCGATCCGTGTATCGACTTTTCAAATGCAGGCCGAAAAGCGTGACCTCCCCCGCCACCGTGTGCAGCTGCACTTCCAGCAGCCCGCGCTTCACGCGCTCCTGCCCGTCGAAATACGAGAACTCCAGCTCGGTATGCCGCGTCACCGTCACAAAGGGCCGCCGCGACAATACCGCGACGTGCCGTTCCGAATCTGCCGCCTGCAATAATTCGGCGTGCGGATACTCAAGCCCCTCGGTTCGCAAATCACGGCGGAATTCCTCGAAATACGCCGGCCCGCCCATCTCTTGCAGCACGAGCACATCCGCATCGATTCCGCGAATCGCCGCGCGCAGCGCTCGCTTCTGCACTTCCGGCTTCGGATAATCCTTCCGGTAACCCGCCTCCGTCATCCGGTTCGCGGCCACGTAGTTCTCCACGTTGTAGGTCGCGATTGTCAGCGTCTCGCCGCGCAGCACGGCCGCCAGCCCGAAGAGGATCAGCCAGCGGAACATCCGGCCCACGGATTTCATGCTGCCCTGAGCCCTGCGCCGCTGCCTCACCCCGCCTGCGTGAGCGCGCGCTCGCGCTCCACCAGCGTCGGATGCGAGTAGTAGAAACCGCTGAACCACGGATGCGGCGTGAGATTGCTCAGGTTCTTCTGCGCCAGCTTGCGCAGCGCGCCGAGCAGCGGCCCCGGCCCGCCGACCGCCTCCCGCGCGAAGGCGTCCGCCTCGTATTCATGTTTCCGCGACAACAGGTTCGTCAGCGGCGAGAACCAGAAGGTCACCACCCCGCTCAGCAGCCCGAAGAGCAGGAACGCCGGCGCCAGTTCGCCCGGCGGAAAACCGAAGGCCAGGTTGAACCCCGGGCTCGCCGCCAGCCACGCGATTACCGCGAAACCGCCCAGCATCGTCACCGCCGAGATCGCCAGCATCTTCGGAATGTGCCCGCGCCGGTAATGCCCGATCTCGTGCGCCAGCACCGCCTCCAGCTCCTCCGGCGTCAGCTGTGCGATCAGCGTATCGAACAACACGATACGCCGGAAACGGCCGAAGCCCGTGAAGAACGCATTCGAATGCGCCGACCGCTTGCTGCCGTCCATCACCTCGATCGTCTTCGCCTGAAATCCCGTGCGGTCCCCCAGCGCCAGCAGCCGCGTGCGCAGCTCCCCTTCCGGCAGCGGCGACAATTTGTTGAAGAGCGGCAGGATCAGCTTCGGATAGAGCACCAGCATCAGCAGCTGAAACCCATACACCAGCGCGAAGCCCCAGATCCACCACGCCGCGCCGGCCCACTCGACCAGCGACAACAGCGCCCAGAGCAACGGAAACCCGATCACGAACGCCAGCGCGAGGCCCTTGACCCGGTCCATCAGCCAGAGCCGCGGCGTCGTCTGGTTGAAACCGAATCTCGCCTCCAGCCGGAACGTTTCCCACCAGTCGAATGGCAGCGACGGAATCGATAACAGCACGCCCGCGAGCAGAATGAACAGCGCGCGCGTCCACACCGCATCGAACGCCCCCCAGCCGATCACTTCAACGAACAGCCACGGCAGCACGCCGCCAAACACGAAGAGCGCCAACACCAGCGTGTCGAAAATCCCCGTGATCACCCCGAAGCGCGAGCGCGCCAGCGTGTAACGCACGGATTTCGCGTAGGTCGCCTCGTCCATGATCGCCGCGACCGCCGCCGGCGCCTTCGCCGCATGCCGGCGCACCTCCGCGCGATTCAGCGCCGACAGCACCAACTCCCCCGCCAGCCGCACCACGAGCAGCGCCGCCGTTATCAGCAAAACGATTACCATGCATAAACTGCACGCGAGTTTCCCGCCCGGGCCAACCGAAAACATCCGTCCGCGGTCTGCCGCAACCACGCTGAGCCGGCCATTGGACCGCGCGCCGGCACGCGCGTCCGACATTTCGCTTTACCGGTCTCGCCACCACCTGCAAAACCAAGCCTCGTGGCCCAACCCAAGACCATCGGCTCCAAGGAAATTCACGCCGCCATCGAGCAGCTCGCCGCCGCCATTTCCGACCGCCACGCCGCCACCCCGCGCCTGCTCCTCCTCGGCATCGCCAACGGCGGCGTCGAACTCGCCCGCCGCCTCGCCACCCGGCTCGCCGCGCTCGACCCCGGCCGTTCCATTCAAGCCGGCACCGTCGACATCTCGTTTCACCGCGACGACATCGCACGCAATCCCATCCCGAAGGAGTTCGCGTCCACTCACATCCCCGCCGACGTCGACGGCGCCTCCGTCATTCTCGTCGACGACGTGCTCTTCTCCGGCCGCACCGTGAAGGCCGCCCTCGACGAGCTCTTCGACTACGGACGCCCGACCCTCGTCGAACTCGCCATCCTCGTCGACCGCGGCGGCCGTCGTTTGCCGTTCGCCGCCAATTACACCGGCTTGACCGTTCAGCCGGCGCCGGCCGAGAAAGTCGTCGTCCGCCTCGATCCCACCGATCCGGCCAACGACATCGTTCGCCTCGATCCCGCGGCCAACCGCAATTCGGAAATCTAGCCCCGACTCTCCCACCGATGCCCTGGACGCGCCAACACCTCCTCACCCTCGAGGAACTCTCCCTCGCCGAGATCGAACAGATCCACGCCACCGCCGTCGCGTTCAAACGCACCCTCTCGCGCAGCGTCAAAAAAGTCCCCGCTCTCCGCGGCAAGACCATCGTCAATCTCTTCCTCGAGCCCAGCACGCGCACCCGCATCGCCTTCGACATGGCCGCCAAGCGCCTCAGCGCCGATGTCATCTCGATGGACGGCGCCAGCAGCAGCACCACCAAGGGCGAAACGCTCCGCGACACCGCGCAAAACATCGCCGCGCTCGGCGCCGATATGATCGTGATCCGGCACGCCGCCGCCGGCTCCCCGCTCTACCTTTCCCGCATCCTCGGCATCCCGGTCGTCAACGCCGGCGACGGCGCGCACGAACACCCGACGCAGGGGCTCCTCGACACGTTCACGATGAAGGAACGCCTCGGCAGTCTGAAGGGCCGCAAGGTCGTCATCCTCGGCGACATCCTCTTCAGCCGCGTCGCCCGCTCCAACATCCATGCGCTCACGAAAATGGGCGCCGACGTCACGCTCGTCGGCCCGTCCACGCTCGTCCCGCACTGGTTCACCGACCTCGGCGTGAAGGTCTCGCACGATCTCCGCAGCGCGCTCGCCGACGCCGAGGTTGTCATGCTGCTGCGGATACAGCACGAGCGGCAGTCCAGCGGCCATTTCCCTTCGCTCGGCGAATACACCGGCATGTTCGGTCTCAACAAGACCCGCGCCGGCTGGCTCAACCCGAAGGCCATCATCATGCACCCCGGCCCCATCAACCGCGGCGTCGAGATCGACAGCGAACTCGCCGACGGCGACCGCAGCGTGATTCTCGAGCAGGTGACCAACGGCATCGCGATCCGCATGGCCGTCCTCTACCTCTGCGCCGGCGGCCAGCCCGAACACGTCGCACCGGTGGAATGAACCCAAGCTCCAAGCACCAACCTCCAAGCTCCAAAGAACCTCCAATGTTCCAACCTCCAATCATCCACCATATTTTTTCCAGCTCCTTGAAGCTTGAAGCTTCACTGGAGCTTGGAGCTTGGATGTTGGAGCTTTAATTCATGGCCTCTCTCTGGATCGCCAACGCCCGCGTCATCGACCCCGCCGCCAAGCGCGACGCCGCGGGCGACCTGTTCATCGCCGACGGTAAGTTCGTCGACTCGCTCTCCGCCGCCGCCAAGAAGCGCGCGAAGAAAATCGACGCCGCCGGCCTCGTCGCCTGCCCCGGCCTGGTCGACATCCATGTCCATTTCCGCGAACCCGGCCAGACGCACAAGGAAACCATCGCCACCGGCTCCCGCGCCGCCGCCGCCGGCGGTTTCACCACCGTCGTCTGCATGCCGAATACATCGCCGCCCGCCGACAACGCCGGCACGATCCAGTTCATCAACGACGCCATCCGCCGCGACTCCGTCATCAAGATCCTCCCGACCGGCTGCATCACCGTCGGCATGAAGGGCCAGACGCTCGCACCCATCGGCTCGCTCAAACGCGCCGGCGTCGTCGCCATCACCGACGACGGCGATTGCGTGCAGAACAACGAGCTCATGCGCCGCGCGGTCGAATACGCGAAAATGTTCGACCTCCCCGTCATGGATCACTGCCAGGACGCGTCGATGACGCAGGGCGCCGTGATGAACGAGGGCGCGATGTCCACCCGCCTCGGCCTCCGCGGCTGGCCCAACGCCGCCGAGGACCTCATCGTCGCGCGCAACGTCATCCTCTCCGAATACACCGGCGCGCACATCCATCTGCAGCACATCTCGTCGAAATTTTCGGTCGATGTCATCCGCCGCGCCAAGGCCCGCGGCGCGCGCATCACCGCCGAGGCGACTCCGCACCACATCGCGCTCACCGACGACGCGCTCGCGACCTACGACACGAACTTCAAGATGAACCCGCCGCTGCGCACCGAAGAGGATCGGCTCGCGCTCATCGCCGGCCTGCGCGACGGCACACTCGATTGCATCAGCACCGACCACGCGCCGCACACCGACTACGAGAAGGACAAGGAATTCGACTACGCGCCCAACGGTATCCTCGGTTTGGAGACGTCGCTCGCCGTCACGCTCGACGTCCTCGTCCGCCGGCACAAATTCAAGCTCCCCTTTGTCATCGACCTGCTGACGCGCCGCGGCGCCGACATCCTGAATCTGCCCGCCGGCACGCTCGCGCCGGGCGCCGCCGCCGACGTCTGCCTCTTCGATCCCGCGGAAAAATGGATCTACGACGCCAAGGCCGGTTTCAGCAAATC